>JAIOWY010000107.1:0-5915 GCA_021741845.1 Candidatus Nanopelagicales bacterium | reverse complement strand
TCAGTATCGACTGGGGTGATTCAGTAACAGCGGGTCCCTATACCCAACTCAGCGGAGCAACTCTCACCCATTCGTATACCGGTTCCACCGCCACCCGGGCTATTACGATCAGTGGCTCAAAACTTCCAGGATGGAACCTGTCAACGGTCACAACGTCCGCTGCTCTACTACTTTCCGTGGACCAGTGGGGAGGCTTCCGGTTCGGAGACCAAAGTAGTGGTGGCTACTTCTTAGATGCAAGTAGTCTTACAACAGTCAGCGCACTGGACACGCCCAATCTGTCCGGCGTCACGAACCTGAGCAACATGTTCTATGGCAACAGTGCACTTGCTTCCATCACAAGTGCCAACTCGTGGGATACATCCAGCGTCACAACCATGTACGGCATGTTCCGAGACGCCACCGTGTTCGACCAGGATATTGGTCACTGGGACACCTCAAATGTTCACGACATGCGGCGCATGTTCAGCGGCGCCAGGGACTTCAATCAATACATTGGATATTGGGACACATCCAATGTCACCGACATGTCGGGCATGTTTGAAGATGCGGTGTACTTCCGTCAATACATAGGCGGCTGGGACACTTCCAACGTCACCGACATGTCCAGCATGTTCCAAGGGTCACTTGCTTTTGATCAATACATTGGCGATTGGGATACCTCACAAGTCACCACCATGTCCAACATGTTCAACGACGCCGTGTCCTTTAATCAAGACATTGGCGGTTGGGATACCTCACATGTCAGGTTTATGACCAACATGTTTGAAATCGACCCGTCATATTCGAGAAGCTATTTCAATAAGGAGATCGGCAACTGGGATACGTCTCAAGTCGTGGACATGCAATACATGTTCAACGGAGCAACGGATATGTCAGCGGACTTGACGCGTTGGTGCGTGGCTGACCTCGTCAGCTTTCCATACGCGCCTTTCTACTTCAGTAATAACGCACCTAATTTGACCTCGCCTCCCGGCTGGGCTCAGTCCATCTGTGCACCTTCCCCGGCAACCCTGACGTCCACTACCTCGGGAGTCGTTGGCGTGAGTTGGACCTCTCGCGTTGGCCTCATTTCCGGGGTATCACCGACTGGTTACACCGTCAGTACTAGTTCGACATCTGATGGGACATTTGTGCCCGTGACGGCTGGCACGTGCGCCACGGCCCCGACCTCGGTCGCTACTTCTTGCACGATTTCCGGGTTAACCCCTGGCTCGCGGGTCTACGTGCACATCACAGCATCCGTGTCAGGCGTGACTCCAAGTACGAGTCCAGGAACAAGCCCACGGTCGGTGATTGTGTCGAGTTATACGCCGCCAGCACCGGCACCAACACCCACTCCCTCGGATTCCGGAGGGTCCACGCCCTCAGCTGACACAGAGCCCGCCAGCTCTTCCGGTGACCTCTCGTCCGACGCAACCATCACGCAGGTGGACCCCCTATCGAATTGCCAGATCTCAGACAGTTCCGGGCAGAGCGCTGCCGAACTTGATATGACAATTACGTCAAGCTCCGGTGTCACTAAAAGTGGTTCCTTTATTTCGACCTCAACGGGAACATGCGCATTAAATGTTCCTGCCGGTGACAGGGTCAGGGTGGGCGTTAGCGGTTTTCTCCCCGGAACAGAAGTGTTCGCGTACCTGCTCCCGACGCCGACTTCGCTCGGGCGCACCTTGACTCCCGCGAGTGGGCGCGCGGAAATATCAGCACTCATTCCCGCCAACACACCCCCAGGGATCCATGTTCTGCAACTGTCTGGGTATCTCTCGTCCACCGAACCCAAAATTGTCACTGTCGGATTAACCGTTCAATCCCCCAAGGCAACCAAGACAATTGCACTCAAGCTCACCTACAGCGGAAGCAGTACGCAACTCACGACAACACAGCGCACGGAAATTCGCCGCTACGTTTCTACTCACAACTCAACATCAATTCGTGTTGTGTATTCAAAAAAGGGAAGCGCTAATGCGAAGAAATTAGCTTTGCAAAGAGCGAAGAATACTGTTTCCTATGTTCAAGAATTGCGCGGAGTGGAAACGGTGACAATGGTCGGGTCAACAAAAATCAAGGAGTCGGTTGCCTTCGTCAAAAGCATTAAATAGTGCGCGCCCATTTGCCCTCTCTGTGAGTGCCGCTATAGGAAACGTTGTACCTCCGCCTTAGAAATAGTGAACCCGCACCTTGAGCACTAAGGTGCGGATTCACGGTCGGTGAAGTTTTCGGTGAAACTGTTACGTGTTAATTCACGGTCTAGAGCTTTCTGGTTGCCAGATACCAGTCCTTGCGATCCAGTGTGGTGTCCTTCAAACGGGCGTCCAACTGCTCCTGCGTGCGGGGTGCGCCAACGACAACGTCGTCACCGGGCATCCAGTTGGCGGGGCAGGAGACACCTTCCTTGTCGGACACTTGGAGGGCATCGACAAGTCGCAAAATTTCATCAATATTGCGGCCGGCATTCATGGGGTAATACACCATGGCACGCACAATTCCTTTGTCGTCAATGATGAACACAGCGCGCACGGCGGCGGTGCCCTGGGAAACCGGGTGAATCATGCCGTACTTCTTAGCAACGGTCATTTCTAAATCAGCAATGATCGGGAAGTTGATTTCCACGCCTTGCTTTTCTTTGATGGCGTTGACCCATGCCAGGTGGCTGAACACCGAGTCAACCGAGTTACCGATCAATTGGACATTGCGGGCATCGAAGTCCTTGGAGCGCTCGGCAAAGCCGATGAACTCAGTGGTGCACACCGGGGTGAAGTCCGCGGGGTGGCTAAAGAGCACAACCCACTTGCCCTGCAGGTCGCTGAGCTTGAGTTGGCCGTGGGTGGTCTCCACATCAAAGTCAGGTGCGGGATCGCCAATGAGGGGCAGCTGGGTGATTTCCTGAGTCTCGGTCATGGAACCACCCTAGCAGATACCCCCGGGGGTATGCAAGGGGTAAGGGTAGGCACAGCAAACCCGCCACGAATCGGAGCGCGGCGGGTTTGCTGGCGTACGCATTCGAATTACTCAGCGGCCACCAGGGTCAGCGGCACCGTCAGGGTGTCGCCATTACGCAGCACGGTGAGTTCAATGGTGTCTCCCGGTGCATTGGCGCGAATGGCCACAATCAGTGCGGTGGGGTCGGGCACAATCACGCCGTCCACCTTGGTGATCACGTCACCGCTTTGCAGGCCAGCTGTCTCCGCTGGAGTCCCGGGTGAGACCTCGGCGACTTCACCACCGGGACCTTCAAAGGACATGTCCAGTTGCACACCAATGATCGGGGTTTGTGACGATCCCGTGTTGATGATCTCGTCCACGATCCGCTTGGCGGTATCCACCGGTATGGCGAAACCCAGGCCAATGTTGCCGCTGCCGGCACCCAGTCCCAGGGTGGCAATCGCCGAGTTCACACCAATTACTTCACCGGCACCGTTGACCAATGGACCACCGGAGTTGCCGGGGTTGATGGCGGCATCGGTTTGAATCGCGTTGATGTAGGCAGTGTCACCTTCACCACCGGCAATGACCGGTCGATTGAGCGCGGACACAATTCCTGATGTCACCGTGCCCTGGAGTCCCAGTGGCGAGCCAATGGCAATGGCGAGGTCACCAACATTGATCGCATCCGATGACCCCAGTGTTAATGGTGTCAGTCCGGCGCGATCAACCTTCACCACCGCCAGGTCGTAACCGGCGTCAGCTCCCACGAGTTTCCCGGTAGCCGTGGAGCCGTCAGCGAATGTGACATCGATCGTTCCGTTTTCCCCGGCAGGGCCGGCCACGTGATTATTGGTCACGATGTAACCGTCCTCACTGACAACAAAGCCTGTGCCTGTGCCGTCGCCATCTGATCCTGACACATTCAGCTGCACAACAGAGGGCTGCACAGCTGCGGCCACGGCGGCGATACTTCCCTCGGCCGGTGCAACTGTTCCGCCGGCGGCGACAGTGATTGCTGTGCCGGAGTTGGATTCAGCGACCGTGTATCCCACCGCACCACCGACCGCACCAGCAAAGAGTGCTGTCGCGGCGACGCCGGCAATGAGCAGGCCCGTGCGCGACTTGCGCGGCGGCTCGGATGTCAGAGGGGTGAATGGTTGAGTCGGTTGATAAACAAAAGTCGATGGCTCAGGCGCCGAATCATGGATGGGCGTGTGAGGTGTAATGGTCATGTCTTCTCCTTTGAGCGGGTTCCACTATTGGACACTGAAAACTCGGAAAAGGCTGCATGAAAATCGGGAAATCACCGTTCCCTTACGTTTCCTTTACGTTCCTCTTACACAGAACACCGTGACGGTGGCAATCCATTACTCTGCACTGGTGCAGACACTCACGGGAACATCAGCTGCATCCGATGCGGCCCACGTGCTCGCACAGGGCTCGCTGCTCTTGTTGCCCACGGAAACTGTCTACGGCCTCGCGGCGAATGCCGAGAATGCTGCGGCTGTGCACCGGATTTTCACGGTGAAGGATCGACCCCAGGACCATCCCCTGATCGTGCACATTGCACGCGTGCAATGTCTGGATTATTGGGCAACCCGTATTCCTGACTATGCCCGCGATCTCGCCGCGGCTTTCTGGCCCGGACCCATGACCCTGGTGCTGAACCGTAGTGATGCCGCGGGCGATTTCATTACCGGAGGGCAGGACACGGTGGCTCTGCGCATTCCCGGTCACCCACTCGCACGCGAGATCATTACGCACCTGGGCGCTGAGACGGGGAGCCCCTGCGCCGGTGTTGCCGCACCGAGCGCCAATCGATTCGGTCGCGTCAGTCCGACCACCCTGGAACATGCGCAACGTGAACTTGGTGATTACCTCGAACCGACAGATGCAGGTGTTGACGGTGGTCCAGCAGACATTGGCATTGAATCCACCATCATTGACTGCACCGGCGACTCCCCCACCGTCTTGCGCCGCGGTGCCGTGACTGAGCACGACATTGCGAGTATTGCGGCGCTCTCGGAAAAGAATGACTCAACGGTGCGAGCACCGGGAATGCTGGCAGCTCACTACGCGCCAACCGCGACAGTCCGAGTTGTGCATGACACACACGAGATTGATCCACACCTCACAAATTGCTGTCTACTCGCTCCGATTGAGGTGACCACGCCGGCCGGAGTGACTCGCCTAGGGTCACCCCGCGATGCGCACGACTACGCCCGCGTTCTCTACACGGCGCTGCGCCACGCGGATCAACTGAATGCGGACACTATTTACGTTATTGCGCCCAGCGGATCAGGGATTGCTGCCGCGGTGCGTGATCGCATCACGCGCGCAGCCCACCGTGATTAATGCCTAGGAGTGATATTTATTTCGGGGCCATGCGCAGGGCAGCATCAAGCCTGATCGTCTCGCCATTGAGGTAGGCGTTCTCCACGACTGTCTGCACCAAGTGCGCGTATTCGTCCGGCAAGCCAAGGCGACGGGGAAAGACCGGTGTTGCGGCGAGTTTCTCCTTGAGGCCTGCCGGCATTACGTCATAAATAGGTGTGTCAAATAATCCGGGAGCGATTGTCATGACCCGAATTCCCACGGGTGACAAATCGCGGGAGAGTGGCAGGGTCAACCCGACCAGCCCACCCTTGCTGGAGCTGTAAGCAGCCTGACCAATCTGGCCGTCAAACGCGGCAAGGGACGCTGTCAACACAACGACACCACGTTCGCCATCTGCATTGGGTTCATTTTTTGCCATCTGTTCGGCGGCAAGTCGAACAACGTCATACGTGCCGATCAAGTTGATGTTGATAACGCGACGGTAGTTGTCAATGGATGCCGCTTTACTCTCGCGATCCAGGGTCCGCTCTGCCCAGCCAATACCTGCGCAGTTAACGGCCGCGTCCAGACGACCAAATCGCTGCATGCCGGCGTCAAACGCCGCACTAATCGCGCCAGTGCTCTGTACGTCCACTTCCACCGCCAGTGCA
>JAIOWY010000106.1:0-5915 GCA_021741845.1 Candidatus Nanopelagicales bacterium | reverse complement strand
GAATGCACCACAGTCCGCTGAATTAGGAAGCGGGCCACGCTGCATCGATTGCCTTGAGTACCTCAGCTGTTGGCTTGTCCTGCGCAAACCATGCGGTCATTTCGGTCCACTCTGCACCGGCACCAACTGCTGCTGGCATCAGGTCAGATGCATCGAAACGGAAGGTACCGGTCAGGTCGGTCAGGTACTGCGCCGAGAGCTGATCGATGGAACCTTCTGCATAGGTATCCAATGGGACACCGCTGTTGGCGGAGACCCATGTGCCGAGTGCAGCCTTGCTGGTTGCGAACTCAGGTGAGGCGAGGTAGGTCTGCACTGCAGCAACCTCTGCGCGGTCAGCGAATGCAGCGACGAATTCGCCACCACCCACGACCGGCTGTGGAGCGACAGCGTCGTCCATGGCGGGCAGGTAGAACGCGTAAGCGTCACCGTCGGCTGCAACTGTTGCACCTTCTTGGAAGTTGCCCCAGAAGTTGGCGTAGAAGCTAGCCTGCTGCAACATGCCACACTCACCGGCGAGGATCGGGCCACCGGCATCCTGGAATGCGGTGGTTGCAATGGTCTTGACGTCGCCGAAGCCACCGTTGACGTAGTCAGGATTCTTCATCCAGCCTGCGAGAACGTCCATGGCAGCTGTGACCTCAGGGGAATCAAACAGGAGCTCGTGGTTGACCCACTTGTCGTAGACCTCGCCACCGTACATGCGCAGCATGATCTGCTCGAGCCAGTCAGTTGCCGGCCAGCCTGTTGCGCCACCGGACTCAATGCCGCCGCACCACGGCTTGACGCCGTCAGCGACCATTTGATCCGAGAGTGCCCACAGTTCATCCCATGTGGTGGGAACGGTGTAGCCCTTGTCCGCGAATGTCTTAGGTGAGTACCAGACAAAGGACTTCATGTTGGAGCCCAGTGGTGCAGCGTAGAAGGTGCCATCGACGGTGCCGTAGCTCTTCCATGCAGCGTTCCAGTACTGGTCAACATTGGCCACGGTGCCTTCTGGTGCGGGCACGGGGCCGCCGTCAGCAACGAGCTTGGCCAACAGACCTGGCTGTGGGATGAAGGCAATGTCAGGTGCGTTACCGCCCGCGATACGGGTGGGGAGCTGCGCCTCGAACTGATCGCTTCCTTCGTACACAATGTCAATGCCGGTGCATGTTTCGAACTCGCTCCATGCTTGTTCAAAAAGCCCCTGCTCGGGCGGAAGGATGGAAGTAAAGATGGTGACAGATGCACCTTCGTTGCCCAGGTATTGGGCGTAGGGCTCGCAACCAGCAGCAACGTCAGTGGTTGCTTCTTCGCTGGCGCTTGCGGTCTCTTCAGTAGCGCTTTCTTCGGTGGAGCTGTCACTCGAACACGCGGCGAGCAGCATGACTGCTGCAACACCACCGGCGAGTACTGCTGCTCCACGGCGCCGCTTCAGTGCGGTCATGGATTCTCCTTGCTGAGCACAAAGTCGGGGGAGGTCCCCAACTTGGTTGTTCTGTTTACCGGCCCCCCAACCTGAGGCGGAAGTAAGCGGCAAGTAAACGTTTCCATACTCCACCTAAAACCCCCTCCATGGCAAGGCAAAACCATGTAACACCCCCATGTAACGATTAACGATTTGGTATCAGCGCCTACGCCGGGCAAATCCCCGCTAAGGTCGGCGAAACAGATAGCACCTCCTACTCGGATCGTCCGGCACGTTCCTGCCGGTGAGAGGCACGACAATGACTGAATCAGTAACGTTTGACGATGTATCCCTGCTGTACCCCGGTGGTGAAAAACCCGCGGTCAGCCACCTGAACCTCACAATTGAGAAGGGCGAGTTCCTTGTCCTGGTCGGACCTTCCGGGTGCGGCAAGTCCACCAGTTTGCGCATGCTCGCCGGGTTAGAACCGATTTCCGATGGCCGAATCCTCATTGGCGATCGCGATGTCACCCACCTGGCCGCTAAGGATCGCGATATAGCCATGGTCTTTCAGAATTACGCGCTGTACCCGCACATGTCGGTTGCGGAAAACATGGCTTTTGCGCTCAAGATCCAAAAAGTAAGTAAGGACGATATTGACCGGCGGGTCAAAGAAGCCGCCGCATTGCTGGACCTGACCGAGTATCTGGACCGCAAACCGAAGGCACTCTCGGGCGGACAGCGGCAGCGTGTTGCCATGGGTCGCGCCATTGTTCGGGAACCACAAGTCTTTTTGATGGATGAGCCACTGTCCAATCTCGATGCCAAATTGCGCGTCCAGACTCGCACCCAAATCGCCGCCCTCCAGCGACGACTCGGTACCACCACGGTGTACGTCACCCACGATCAGGTGGAAGCCATGACTATGGGTGATCGAGTTGCCGTACTCAAGGACGGTGTCCTGCAACAGGTGGACACCCCTCGCGCGCTGTACGACTCCCCCGCGAATGCGTTTGTCGCCACCTTCATTGGTTCGCCCAGCATGAACATCATCACGGCACGCATTGTTGATGGTGGCGCGGAATTCGGTGGCACTGTCATTCCGATTGAACGCGATATTCTCACCAAAGCCACCGGAGATCACGTCTTGGTCGGCGTCCGTCCTGAGGACTTGCACCTCTCTGAGAGTGGCGCCACCATGAAGGTGACACTTGTCGAGGAACTGGGCGCTGACACATTCGTGTACGGAACAACCCCCGACGGTGTTAACGATTTGGTGGCCCGATCACGCGGTTTCCAGTCACCACGAATCGGCGACACCGTGCACGTCACGCCGGAACGCACCTATATTTTCAACGCAGCTGGAGTGCAGGAGAGAATCTCCTAAACGCGAAACCAGATCGCACAATCCGGTGGCAGGAATTCATTCTTGCCACCGGTCACCATGTCACTGCTGATCGTGACCTCGCACCCGGGGAAACGTTCATGCATGGGAAAAACGGTCGAACCGGTATTGATGGCGACATGCACTCCGTTATCGCGGTGAAAGACCATCACGGACTCGCTGCCTGAGTCACCCACGGTGAGTTCGCCGCGCAGTGACCGACGTTTGTGCAGCAACTCCCGATACAGATTCCATGTGCTCGCCGGATCCGCTTGCTCCGCCTCGACAGTCAGCTCGGCCCAGTCTTCCGGTTGGGGCAGCCAGGTCGGTTCCGCAGACGTGCTGAATCCATAGGGGGGCGCCGAGCCAGACCAGGGCATTGGTACCCGCGCGCCATCACGCCCTAGTTGTTCACCGTTGGTCCGAAAGAAGACTGGATCCTGGCGAGCCGAATCCGGGAGGTCGGCATTTTCCAAGCCCAACTCCTCGCCTTGGAAAACATAAATTGATCCCGGCAAGGCATGAGCAACTACTGCCAGAGCACGCGCCCGGGCCAGACCAACGACTCCACCTCCGAGGCGCGTGGCAACGCGGGGCGAATCGTGATTGGACAATGCCCAGGTGGGCGGGGCATTCACCGCAGCAACACCCGCGATTGCCTTTGTGATGCGCTGGGCCATGATCTCTGCATTCCACGGGACGACCAGAAAATCAAAACCAAAAATCTGGTGCAGTGAAGTGGGAGACACGTAATTTTTAGCACGATGCGCCGGAACCCATGCCTCACTGACCGCCATCCGATCACCTGGATAGGAGTTCAAGACTTCACGCCAGGTGGCGTAAATATCTTGGATTTCATCTCTATCCATAAATGCAGAGTTCTCCACCATCAATCGTTTTTGCTCGGCCTCGGGGGAACTGTTGTCCAGATCAAAACGCAGTGCCTGAGTTAAGCCAATGGGGTCCGGAAGATCGGCATAGGTCATGTCTTTCGCCATGCCGAGCGCCACGTCCACCCGAAATCCGTCAACACCCATATCAAGCCAGAACCGCAGTGTGGTGATCCAATCGGCGGCTATGTCCGCATTTGTCCAATTGAGATCCGGCTGTGAACTGTCGAAAATATGCAGATACCACTGACCTGGTGAACCGTCCGGATTGGTTGTTCGCGTCCAGGCGGGGCCACCGAAAATACTGACCCAGTTATTAGGTGGGTTGTTGTCCACTGAATCAACAAAGTGAAAACGAGCCCTTTCCGCTGAACCAGGTCCTGCTGCTAATGCCTCCTGAAACCACGGATGCTCTATGGAAAAATGATTCGGAACGAGATCGACAATGATCCGTAAATTCACGGCATGCGCAGCATCAATCAGTGACTGGGCGTCAGCCAATGTGCCAAACATGGGGTCAACGTCACGCGGGTTGGCCACGTCGTATCCGGAGTCGTGCTGTGGACTGGGATAAAAGGGTGAGAGCCACAGTGCATCGACACCCAACTCCACTAGGTAGGGGAGCCGTTCCTTAATTCCCTGCAAATCGCCCAGTGAGTCGCCATTGCCATCCATGAAAGACCGCGGATACACCTGGTACACGGCCGCGTTGTGCCACCACAGCATGTTGACGCCCTTCTATAACCGACCACGAAGCGGACCGGTCGATCCACGTTCAATCAGCGTTGTCTCTACCGTCACCGAGCCCGGGGCATAAGGGGAATCACTTGTGGTAAACATCTGGGCCAAGAGATGCTCTGCAGCAATAACACCGAGTTGAGCTACCGGTTGAGCAACGGTGGACAAACCCAGGTACCCCGACATGGGGTGGTTGTCGATTCCAATGACCGAGATATCCACTCCCGGCTCTAGTCCCCGTGACCTAATGGCCTGCAGCGCCCCGAAGGCCATTTCGTCGCTCATGGCAAAGACAGCAGTTGGCGGTTCTGGTTGATTCAGTAAGGCGAGCATGGCACGTTCCCCGCCATCAATGGTGAAACGGCCGAATGCCTCGAGCATGGGATCCTCGTCCAGGCCGTGAGCGGTGACAACGGATCGGAATCCGCGCTCCCGTTGGGTTTCAGCGACGAATCGCGCTTCAGCCGGCCCCCCCGCGATTAACCCAATGCGTCGGTGCCCGTGTTCCACCAGAAGCTCGGTCGCGCTACGTGCTGCATGAAAATCGTCAATAGCAATGCAATCAATGCCGTCCGTGACACCTCCGATCATGGACTTGGGCATGTCCAAATGCAGAATCGGTTCGAGATCAGGGTCTTGCGGGGGCAACGCAATAATCAAAATTCCATCAACTCGGCGCTTGAGGCGAGGGGTGGGTGGAATGCGCGCATGACCATTTTGGTAATCACCCACATTGATCAGGAGCATGTCGAGCCCCGCCTGCTGCAGAATCGACTCCACACCGGAAATGACTTCGGAGAAGAACCACCGGGATATATAGGGTGTGATCACTGCAATACTTCCGGTGCGGCCTGACGCTAATCGAGATGCACTCGGTGAAATCACATAATCCAACTCCGCCGCAATCGCCTTCACTCGATCTCGGGTGGCTTCATCGACATTGGGAAGTCCACGCAGAGCTCGAGAGACCGTGGCCGTGGATACGCCGGCTGCCGCGGCAACATCGCGAATGGTGATTGCCATGCCTCTCCCCTTTCCCTCTCCGGACCCCAGGCCCCAATGTGACTGCAAGCGTATACATTTCCAGAACCACGGGGGATTTTTCGGGGAACTTAGGGTGTGAGGCTCGCCACCACTCCATCTAGGAGATCGTGTTCACTCACCAGGACCTCAGACAGCCCGAGTACCCGCATGGACTCCCGCAGCACCAGTGCTCCGCCCCCAATAACGTCTACCCGGCCGGGGTGCATGAATCCCAACTCGGCCCGTTGCGCTCGGGTCAGGCGCAACAGTCGATCGGTCACCTCCTCCACCTGGGCCAGAGACATGTGGGATCCGTGGATACGGTGCGGGTCGTATTCGTCCAGGCCCATGGCCATGGCAGACATGGTGGTCACCGAGCCGGCCAGACCGATAAAGGTTTGCACCGTTGTCACGGGGAGTGACTGAGCCACCTGGTGTAGTCCAGCGTGAATGTCAGCAATGGTGTTATCAATTTCCTCGCGGGTGGGAG
>JAIOWY010000105.1:0-5969 GCA_021741845.1 Candidatus Nanopelagicales bacterium | reverse complement strand
CACTGTGGCAATTGCGCCACTTCAAGAAGTTGCTCTCGGCTCGCACCATCAGCAATATTGGTAATGGAATTGCTCCCATTGCCTTAGCGTTCGGTGTTTTGGATCTTCCTGGCGCCACGCCAACGTCGCTGAGCATTGTGCTGGCCGCTCAGGCAGTGCCCCTTGTTGTCCTACTCCCCATTGGCGGTGTTGTTGCCGACAAGTGGGGGCGAGCTCGCGTTATTGCCGCCAGCGACATCCTCCTCAGTTTCGTTGTCATGACCGTGGCAGTGCTCTTTCTCACCGGCACCGCAACCGTGGCGATCCTGGCCGCGCTGGGTGTGATCATGGGAGTTCTCAACGCATTTTTCTATCCGGCCATGAGCGCACTGACCCCAGAAGTCGTGCCAGAGGAACATCTGCAACCAGCCAACGGGTACATAGCCATGGCACAAAACGGCGGGATGATCGCTGGTAGTGCAATCGGTGGCATTCTCGTAGCAACGGTCGGCTCCGGTATTGCCATCGCGATCGATGCCCTGACTTTCTTTGTCGCTGGTCTACTGGTATTCAGTTTCCGCCACGTCTCCACAAAGTCGGAGTCCAGTGAAACCATGATCACTGACCTCGTGCACGGGTGGCGCGTATTCACTAGTTATCGGTGGATTGTGGTGATTGTCGCGGCGTTCTCCTTGATCGTGATGGTGTGGCGAGGATCAGAGGAAGTCATGGGTCCGGTGCTGGCTCTGGAGATTTACGATGGTGCTGCCGGTTGGTCTGTCGTCCTGGCCTCACAAGCTATTGGTTTGCTCGTCGGCGCTTTCCTCGGCACCCGGATCAACCCTCGACGACCCCTGGTATTCGGCATGCTGGTGACACTTGCCATGCCCCTCTTGATGTTTACGTTGGCATTCCAATCCCCGCTGTGGATCGTGGCCAGCGCGGCATTTCTCACGGGTGTTTCGATCGACATTTTTTATGTGGTGTGGATTACCGCTATTCAACGCAAGGTGCCTCGGGAGTCCCTGTCCCGTGTCATGTCTTATGACGCTTTCGGATCACTGATTCTGGGTCCCATTGGTCTGGCCTTGGCCGGACCACTCATTGCCACCGTGGGAGCACAACTCGCGTTCGGGTTATTCGGACTCATTGCCTTGGCCGCGATTCTGGCCTCTCTGCTTTTCCGGTCGGTACGCAGCGTGACAAATGCCGTTGAGGTTGTTCCAGAACCCCAGACCTAGGTGGAATCCGCCCTCTATGCTGGCCTAATGCCATTGCGCCCCGAGGGAGTTTATGTTCCGCTCGTTACCCCCTTTGATTCCCAGGGGCAGGTCGATACTGACCAATTACGCGCTGCCGTTCGGGCCATGATCACGGCCGGCGTCCACGGAATCGTGGCGGCCGGAACTACCGGGGAAGGCTATGCGCTGGGCTTTGACGAACGTCGGCATGTACTCAACACGATTGTGGCTGAGGTCGCCGGTGAATTACCCATCCTGGCCGGTGTTGGCGGCATGTCAACACATGAGGCACTGGACCAAGCACTCCTGGCCAAACGGGCCGGCGTGACCGGATTAATGTTGGCGGCGCCGTCCTATTGCTTACCCACACAAGGTGAACTCGCCCAGCACGTCACCACCGTGGTCCAGGCAATTGACCTGCCCACCGTGCTCTACGACTACCCCGCGCGCACCGGCGTGAGCTTCACGCACGCGGTACTTGATTCCGTGGCCACCCTCCCGCAGATCGTGGGCATCAAAGAAGCATCAGGAGATCTCACCCGCCTGCCGTGGCTACAGCAGGATTTTGGTGCGGACCTCACTGTTGTGTGTGGTGCTGATCTGGATTCCATCACGTTCCTCGACGCGGGGGTGGACTGCTGGATCGGCGGGATCGCCAACCTGCTCCCCGCTGCTCACGTCGCCATGATGGATCCAGCTCAGCGACCAGGGGTGTATTCAGCAATTCGACCAGTACTGGAATTCATTGAGTCCGGGGATTACAACGCCAAGATTAAGGCCGGCATGGGTCTGCGCGGATTACCCGTTGGTCCACCGCGAGCACCGATCGCTCCGGTGACCTCCGAGGTGACCGAATTGCTGGAAGCGGCCCTGGACGCTGCGGAGTCGTGGGCTCCCTCACTAGTGAGTTGAGGCGTGACCCCCCACCTCGACGCTGACACCATTGTCATTGGCGGCGGAATTATTGGTGTGGCTGTCAGCGCTGCGCTCAGCGAGCAAACAGTGCTCGTTCTGGACGCGGGCACTCCGCGCTGTGGCACTTCAATGGCCAATGCAGGCCATGTGGTTGTCAGTCACGCCTCCCCGTTCGCGGCCCCCGGCATGGTGCGCACCGGTATTGCATCACTGATTGCCCGTGATGGTTCCTTTGCGCTGTCACCGCGGCTTCCACTCACGGCACTGTCCTGGCTCGCTCGATTCGCATCCAACTGCACCTCCCGCAATGTGGCGGCGCTGACTCCCGGAATGCTTGAGCTTCTGCGCACGTCCGCGGAGCACGTCCAGTCTCCGAATGTTCCGCGGTCCGCATCAGCACTCTGGGAAGTGTTCAGCTCTCCACATTCCCCGGATCATGCACAGCGCGAAATGGACCACATGCACGCACTGGGAATTGGTGCTCGACTGGTTGATCGGACAACGGCGCTCCACGAGGATCCCATTCTGACCGACCGCACCCAAGCGGTTGTGGAACTCCAGGAGGATTTTGGAATAGACCCGGAGGTGTTATGGCGCACACTGCGTGCCGTGAACTCTCAATCCACCTATCTCGATAACACCGTTGTGGAATCACTCGTGCCACATGCTGATCATGTGAATGTCGGTGTTGGCGGCCGCACTTTCACCGCCCGGAGCGTTGTGATTGCTGCGGGGGCGTGGGCGCCACAATTGACCCGATTAATAGGTGTTCGCTTACCCATTCTTGCCGCTAAGGGTTACTCGCTGACCCTGGCGCACCCTGAGCTCAATGCCCGGCACCCCATGATCCTGGCGGATCACAAAAGCGCCATTGACCCCATGGGTGACTCCCTGCGAATCAGTGCCCGCTTTGAATTGACCAGACCCAGTGATCGCACGATTGATCTCGCTCGCATTCGGCATATGTACCAGCGCGCACAGGACATTCTCCGACTACCTCCCCTGCCGCACTCTCTGGAGGAATTGTCCCCGTGGACGGGGGTGCGCCCCGCGAGTGCTGACGGTGCTCCATTTATTGGACCACTGCGTCAGACACCGAATGTGCTCGTTGCTTCTGGCCACGGCATGATTGGGACGGCCATGGCCATGGGAACCGCGGACCTGATCGCCCGCTACGTTCGCGGGGAGACAATCGCACCGACACTCACCGCGCTCTCCCCCAACCGCTAGGAGGATTGTGGACACCCGTCGCATGTGGCACTGCGTTGATTCACATACCGAAGGCATGCCAACCCGCGTTGTCGTTGGTGGTGTTGGTGTCCTTCCTGGCGACACCATGGAAGAGCGTCGGCAATATGTCATGTCAGAAGCAGACCACCTGCGTCGCTGGCTGATGTTTGAGCCCCACGGGCACGGCGCCATGAGCGGTGCGATCCTCCAGCCACCAACACGTCCCGATTGCGACTGGGGAGTTGTCTATATCGAAGTGTCCGGGTGCTTGCCCATGTGTGGTCACGGCACGATCGGGACCGCCACCGTGTTGGTTGAAACAGGAATGGTGCCAGTGCTCGAGCCGGAGACAGTGATCCGCCTCGACACACCCGCTGGATTAGTAATTGCCCGCGTCCAGGTCGAGGGAACCCGCGCCAAGAGCGTGACGCTGGAGAACGTGCCTTCCTTTGTGACCGAGCTTGATTCCGCTATTGAAGTTCCAGGTTTCGGCGCCGTCCGGTACGACATGGCTTACGGCGGAAACTTCTATGCCATGGTGGAACTTGACGAACTCGGCGTTGATTTTGGTATCGAGAATAAAGATGAACTGCTGCGTGCAGGACTTGCAATCATGAATGCGATCAATGAACACCAGCCACCTGTTCATCCGGAAAATCCCGCGATCGATCATGTGCATCACGTGCAACTTGTTGCCCCCGGCAGCACCGCCGCTCACTCCCGTCACGCCATGGCTATTTATCCGGGTTGGTTTGATCGTTCCCCCTGTGGCACGGGAACGAGCGCGCGAGTCGCCCAACTCACCGCCCGCGGATTGCTGAAGGTCGGCGACACCCTCACAAATGAATCCTTGATCGGAACACACTTTCTCGGGCGGGTGAAAGAGCGCACGAGTGTTGCGGGAATTGACGCGATTATTCCGGAGATCACCGGTCGCGCTTGGATCACCGGAACATCTGTGCACATGCTGGCACCAGATGATCCCTTCCCCGAAGGCTTCTTGCTGTAATGGCTAAAGGCAATAGCGAGGTTCGTCCGGATCCACATCTACCTCGACCTGATCGACTAGACCCCGGCAGCACGCACTACTTCACCATCATGTCGGCGCACGAATCCGCGTGCCACACCGGTGATGCTGGATATCTGGACCCATTCACGGGGTTGTTCGTCATGACGAGCGATCACCACCTGGAGCGTGGGTTCTGCTGTGGACGGGGCTGCCGCCACTGCCCTTTCACCTAGGACGCTCTGCCCATCCCCCAGATTGACACCTATGGGCGGTCATGGCTTACCGTGATCGAGTGATCAGCACTCGTTGGGGACTCGCCGTTGCGCTCCTGGCGGTCACTATTTTCGCCGCTCCACCCGCTGCTCATGCGGCACAGACCCCCAAGGCGGTGGGTACCTGGTCCATGGTCCCGCAAAGTAAAGACGCCAATGGAGATGGATTTATCGATGGAGATGGTGGTGTGCCGACCTCCGGTGCCCTCAGTCTGCAACCATCATCAACATATAAAGGTGCCGGCAATTTCATTGCGCAACCGAATGAGCGACTGATCAGCGGTTCACTGTCGTGGTATCTCGATGCGGATGGATTCCCAGTCTCACTCAATGCCTGTAAGTCTGTCGGCGATAGTTACACCTGGACAATCCAACGTGGCGGCGAGACGGTAATCACCACACCCATCAAGAAACTCACCGCTAAAACCTGTCGCCAGTCAGTGCGCTTACCCGAGGGCCTGCACAGCCTGAAGCTCACCGTTCGCTCGGGCGTCAAAGTAAAGCGTGTCTCCATGGTGGCGAATGTGTCCAACATCCTCATGGTCGTCATGGGTGACTCCTACGCCTCCGGCGAAGGCAATCCACGCAATGTCGCGGCCTGGCTCAAGAACACCACCGCCCGGTTCACTCCATATTGGGACAACGACCAGTGCAACCGAAGTGTGCATGGTGCGCCGGCGCAAGCCGCCCTCCGACTGGAGAAGTCTTCTGCTAAAACGTCCGTAACTCTTGTCGACGTGTCTTGTTCTGGTGCAACGGTCGACCGCGGAATTCTAGGCGCCCAATACGCGAGCGCGGGATCGCAAGTCGAACAAGTTTCCCAGTTGATTGGCAATCGCTCTATCGACGTCCTCTCGCTGACAATCGGCGGCAACGACGTTGGCTTTGGCTCAATCCTGACGACCTGCGCCGTGGCTTCCAACTGCCCGCTGGCTAAAGCGACAACGAGCCCCCTGTCCAAGTACGCGCAAGTGCAAACAGGGGTGCAGACTTTGACGGCGCAACTTCCTGCGGCGTACGCAGCAATCAATAGTTGCCTTGCTGGCACACCGTGCACCACGCCCCGCGGAGGCACACTCCCCGGCCTGACGCTGTCTCCTGATGGTGCAGTGTTTTTGAATTCGTATCCGGATATCACCCGAGGAGCCAACGGAGATATCTGCAGTTACCTGACCATTACGCGCGAGGATTTCCAGTGGGCGCGCGACACTATTTTGGAGCCCGCCCCAGCTAATCCCTTTGCCTACACCACAACTCGAAGCCAGCAGGTATCACTCGACACGGCAGCGGGGTCGCTCAACGGCCAGATCAATGCCACGGGCT
>JAIOWY010000104.1:0-6033 GCA_021741845.1 Candidatus Nanopelagicales bacterium | reverse complement strand
CATGGCCATGGCAATGGCGCCCAGCGCTGGCACGTCGGTCAATTTGCGCGCCACAATTATCGGGCCCAGGGCATAACCCACGACGGTGATCATGAGGGCTGCCACTGAAATGGCGTCTCCTCCTGTGACATCGAGGCCAACAAGTGCCGCGACACCGAGGATTCCGATTCCTAAGCCAACCAATCGGGTTCCGGAGAGCCGGTCGTCCAATCCCAACTTCCACGCGAAAATTGCACTCACAATCGGTACGGCGGCGATCAGCAACCCAGACATGGAACTGCTCAATCGGATTTCGGCAAAGGTGAGCGCACCGAAGGGGCCGGCAATTTCAATGAGCGCGAATCCAAAGACCCACTTCCAGTGACCGGACAGTTGGGAGAGGTATCCCTGTTTCCAGGCCAGTGGAATTAAGACGATGGCGGAGATGGCGACGCGTAAGAAAATAATCACTGGGGGAGTGAGGTCCTCGACGGCAACTTTGATCAGGAGATAGGGCAATCCCCAGACGAACCCCAAAGTGAGGAACAGGATCAACCCGCGGCGCGACATGACGGCACACTAGGAGAGTGGTGGACGGTGATGTGAGTCGGGGGAGTGCAGCGCTGAGGATTCTTTTATTAGCAGACTCGCTCAGCTTTCAAGGACCACAGGGAATTGTCGCACCGAAAGACCCTCGCCTATACCCACAGGTATTAGCGCACCACCTCACGTCCAGGTTGTCCCTTCCCGTCGAGGTCGGGGCATCGGCTCGGGAAGGGTGGACGGCCCGCGAGGCATGGTGGGCCGTGACCAAGGATCCCTGGGTGTATGGAACCTGGCTGGCGAAAGCAGACGTCTGTGTGCTGGGGGTGGGCGGCATGGATCAATTGCCAGCGATTGTGCCGACATATATTCGAGATTCATTGCCCTATATCCGATCGGGTGCAGTACGCCGTCGTGTGCGGAAGCTATACCGGGAATGGAGTCCTCGGGGTATAGCTGTGACCGGTGGTCTGATGCGGCAATTGCCGCCGGCGGCTACGGAGCGGTATCTCACCCGGATCATTCAAGCCGTGCGCCTGATTCGCGGTGACATTCCGATCGTGGCCATAACCCCGTCACCATACGGCGGGAGGGCCTACCCCTCGCAAAAGTTCCACGCGAGTGCCCGCCAGTCCATGCTGACATGGGGGCGCGTGCACGGAGTCGGTGTGGTCGACATTGAACAGATCGTGCTGGCGGCACGGGCATCGGGGGATAGCAACCCCGACGGGTTGCATTGGGGGTGGTCAACCCACCAAGCCGTGGGAACCGCTCTCGCAGACGAGGTCATGCGACTGGGTAGTCTTACCCCTTCGGAATAAATCAAAGGATGGTTGAGAACCCCGTGGCCCAGCAGGACATTAGTACCGATCCGCGAGACGCCGATCAGTACGACTTTGCCGAGATACAGCAGCGCTGGCTACCGGTCTGGGACGAGCTCGCACCCTTCCGCTCCGGAGATCCCACGGATGCACGTCCCAAGAAGTACGTCATTGACATGTTCCCCTATCCCTCCGGCGACCTACACATGGGTCACGCCGAGGCTTACGCAATTGGCGATGTCATTGCTCGGTACTGGGTACTTAAGGGTTTCAACGTTATGCATCCCATTGGTTGGGACGCATTTGGTTTGCCAGCAGAGAACGCTGCTATTAAGAACAATCTCGACCCAGGAACCTGGACCTACGAAAATATTGAGCAGCAGAAAGCGTCTATGCGCAATTATGCCTGCTCATTTGATTGGGACCGTGTGCTGTACACCTGCGACCCGAGTTACTACAGGTGGAATCAATGGTTCTTCTTGCAGATGTTTGAACGAGGCTTGGCCTACCGAAAGTTCAGCGCCGTCAACTGGTGCCCCAATTGCCAAACGGTTCTGGCGAATGAGCAGGTTGTCGCCGGTGAATGTGAGCGGTGCGACACCGTTGTCACCAAGAAAAAACTGGCTCAGTGGTATTTGCGCATCACCGATTACGCAGATCGCCTGCTGGATGACATGGAAGAGCTGGAAGGAAAATGGCCGGAAAAAGTGCTGCTCATGCAGCGCAACTGGATCGGTCGCAGTCAAGGTGCCCACGTCCAATTTGTCATTGAGGGTCGCGAGGAGCCGGTCACGGTGTACACCACCCGTCCGGACACGTTATTCGGCGCGACATTTTTTGTAGTTGCAGTTGACTCGGATTTGGCCGCGGAACTAGCCGCAGGCACCGGGGCGCAGGGAGAATTTGAAGCCTACCTGGAGAAAGTCAAGGCGACCTCGGAAATGGATCGCTTGGATACTAGCCGGGATAAGACCGGAGTTTTTCTGCAGCGATATGCCATTAATCCGGTCAATGGGGAAAAGATTCCGGTTTATGCGGCCGATTACGTTTTGGCCGACTACGGAACCGGTGCAATCATGGCCGTGCCTGCGCACGATCAGCGTGACCTTGATTTTGCTCGCGCTTTTGACCTGCCGGTAAATGTGGTGGTGGAATCCGAGACGGATCCGCGGGAGACGGGAATTGCTACCGCAGATAACGGGGTGCTGGTCAACTCTGGTCCTCTCAACGGCCTCACCAAAGCAGAAGCTATTCCGCGCATGATCGAGATCTTGGTCGAACGCGGAACCGGCGAAGCTGCCACTAATTACCGCTTGCGCGATTGGCTCATTTCCCGCCAACGTTATTGGGGAACTCCCATCCCGATCATTCACTGCCCTGATTGCGGGGAGGTGCCCGTGCCGGCCGATCAATTGCCGGTGGAACTACCCAGCACCGAAGGCATGGACCTCAGTCCCCAGGGGGTATCTCCGTTGGCCACCGCGACGGAATGGGTCAACGTTGCCTGCCCTCAGTGTGGCGGCGCTGCCCTGCGAGATACCGACACTATGGACACCTTTGTTGACTCCTCGTGGTACTTCCTTCGTTATGCCGATCCCAATAATTCCGAGGCACCATTCGCTCCCGACAAGGTGAAGGAATGGCTCCCGGCTGATCAATATGTCGGCGGGGTCACCCATGCGATTCTGCATCTGCTGTACTCCCGGTTCTGGACCAAGGTTGCCTACGACATGGGCATGGTGGATTTTGTTGAGCCATTCACCCGGTTGTTGAACCAGGGGATGGTGCTCAAGGACGGCAGCGCCATGAGTAAGTCACGAGGAAACTTAGTTCGGCTATCCGACGAATTGAGTGAGAATGGTGTTGATGCAATTCGCCTGTCCATGGTGTTTGCTGGACCGCCAGAGGACGATATCGATTGGGCGGAAGTTTCCCCCTCGGGGTCGCGCAAGTTCCTAGCGCGTGCGTGGCGCTTAGCGGGAGATGTAAACAGTGAACCGGGTGTTGATCCGTCAACAGGTGATCTCGCTCTGCGCAAGGCAACACACAAGACCATTGCCGATATTGAACAGAACATTGAATCCCTTCGTTTCAATGTTGTGGTAGCCCGAATCATGGAGCTGGTCAATATCACGCGCAAGGCCATAGACACTGGGTGTGGACCGGCCGATCCCGCTGTGCGTGAAGCCGCTGAGGCGGTGGCAATCATGCTCTCTGTTGTGGCCCCGTATACCTCCGAAGATATGTGGAACAGGCTGGGCCACCTTCCACCAGTGGCTCGCGCTACCTGGCCGATTGTTGATCCCGCGCTGCTTGTTCAAGATTCCGTCACCTGTGTTGTCCAAGTTGCCGGAAAGGTCAAAGATAGATTGGACGTTTCCCCGGATATTGATGCAGTTGAGCTGGAGAAATTGGCACTTGCCTCAGAAGCGGTGCAATCAGCATTGGATGGTAAGGGTGTACGAACCGTTATTGTGCGGGCACCGAAGCTGGTCAACGTCGTTCCAGAGTGATGCCCACGACAGCGGTTATCGCCGACAGCAGTTGTGGTCTGCCACCGGAGTTAGTGGCGCAGTGGGGAATCACAATCGTTCCCATTGACGTGATTGTGGATTCGGCGGTCTCCCCGAACTTAACTTCGCAGCAACTGGTTGACGCACTGCGTCACGGCCGCACGGTGACCACCTCTCGACCCAATCCTGAGGATTTTCTTCAGGTATTTCGCCACGCGGTCGAGCAGGGTGCAGACCAACTGCTTGTAGCCACCTTGTCTGCGGAACTCTCGGGCACCCACGAATCAGCGATGCTGGCATGCCGGGAGGTGGGGGTGCCGATCCGCGTAGTGGACACGCGAAATGTGGGTCTCGGTTTCGGATTCGCGGTGCTCGATGCCGCACGCATGGTGAGAGAGGACCCCACGAGTCCCCTCGATGCCATGGCATTGGCACTGGAGCGAACCGCGGCGAGCACTTCTGTGTTCGTGTATCTGGATTCGTTGGAGTATCTGCGTCGGGGAGGACGAATAAGCGCGACCAGCGCATTCGTGGGAACTGCGCTCTCCGTCAAGCCGATCGTGCAGATTACCGGCGGTCAGATTGCTCCCTGCGACAAAGTGCGCACGGAATCCAAGGCGTTAGCACGTCTGGTGGAGCTGGCTGGTCTGTGCGGGCCGGAAGCCGGTCCACGGCGATTTGGTGTTCAACACTTGGGTGCACCGGATAAAGCGGAGCATTGTGTGCAGTTGCTTCTGACAAGGCACCCGGGGGCTGACATTGTTGTCAGCGAGGTAACACCTGTCATTGGCGCCCATGCAGGGCCTGGGTTGGTCGCGGTTATTGCTCCGCCATTACCCGGTGACTGACCATCCACAGGTGACTAACGAGGTCTAGATAAACCTTCGATGTCCAATTAGCGTCGGAATATGTTGGGTTTTACCAAAGGAACGAGCTCACGTGCCTCGGATCGCCTGCGTGCTGCCATGGATCAGTGGAAGCTCCAGCCACCACCCTCTGACCAGGTGACATCGCCACCGGCTCAACGGGGCACCGCTGGACATCTAGTAGACCCACCCACGACCGAGGAGAAGGGTCCGATCCTGTCCTGGACGTGGGGTTCGCGCTCGGTACGAGCACTGATTGTGGTGGTAGCTATCGCGGTGGGTGTGAGCGCTGTGCTGTGGTGGTCGGACTCGCCAGCAGTGGACGTCACCTCTGTGCAGGAAGAGGGTTCCATGGAGTTGGTTGGCGAGGACGTCGGTGATTCTGTGGGGTCGGTCGTGGTTGTACACGTTGCCGGATCGGTGGCAGATCCCGGACTTTATGAACTCCCTGCTGGATCGCGAGTGGCAGATGCCGTGGAGGCGGCCGGTGGCGTGACAAAGAAAAATGCTGCGAACTCGGTCAACTTGGCCCGCGAAGTAGTGGATGGCGAACAAATCCTGGTCGGTACCGCTGCAACAGGTTCCACGGCCGGGATCAGCATCAACAGTGCGTCCGCGTCTGATTTGGAGGAGCTTCCCGGTGTTGGACCGGTGCTCGCGGAACGCATTGTCGCCCACCGGAATACTCATGGACCATTTCGCTCCGTGGACGACCTAGGAGATATTCCTGGAATCGGTGATTCAGTTTTAGCAAATATCCGTACCCAAGCCACCCTCTAGTGGCCTCGTGAGTTCCGAGCGAGGTCGGCATGGATATTCGCTTGGTTATTCCCGCTGCGGGAGTCTGGTTGGGTTCTGCGGGTTGCTATTGGGTAACCGGCCTAGCGGACGGTCCGGTGGGGCGACACGACCGCGCGCATTTTTTGCTGGTCCTGACGGTCGTAATGGTGATTTTGGCATTGTCCATCACACTGTTCATTCGCCGTTCTCGAGCGGGCGTTGCGGTCGGGGTGGCCGTGGTCGCACTCTCTATTGGAGTCGGAGTTGGCGCGTGGAATATTGCCGCACAAACACGTTCGCCTATTTCGGACTGGATCATGGAGTCAGCATCCGTTGACGTTGTGGCGGTGGTGACAACCGAGCCTCGCAGAGTGAGCACCTCTGTTGCTTGGAAGACCCCTGAAGTGCAACAGGTAACAGTCGCATCTACGTCTATTGACGCTGAGCCAGTGCAGATTTTGCTCACCGTTGACATTCCACCGTCGGTATCGGTTCCACCGGTTGGTTCCCATGTTGTGGTGTCGGGGAAGC
>JAIOWY010000103.1:0-6040 GCA_021741845.1 Candidatus Nanopelagicales bacterium | reverse complement strand
CTCCGGCAGCCACATCACTGATGGAGGCGTTGTGGCCAGGGGGGCTGACCTTGCTTCTGGAAGCCGGCAGCACACTGAGCTGGGATCACCCGCTGGCCGCACCGGTTGCCGTGCGCATGCCCTTGCATCCGTTGGCTTTGGCCGTCCTAGACACAGTTGGCCCCGTTGCCTCGACGTCCGCGGCGCCTGGCGGTGATCCACCGATCACAACCCCACACAGCCTCGTTGTGTGTGAACGGGATGAGATCGCCGTCATTCTTGATGCCGGTGATTTGTCAGACCGCGCACCCTCGGCACGGGCGAGTACCGTTGTTGACTGCACGGTGGAACCACCCGTCATTGTTCGTCCCGGGGCCTGCTCTAGTGAGACGCTGCGTTCAGTTACCCCGGAAATCGCGTAAGGTGATGCCCTAGTTACACGGTTTTCTGCTTCGACACGTCCACAACGAAAACTAGAAGTGAGGGTGACATGGTTTTTTGGGGTCCTGATTTTTCGGAACTGCAGCAGGAGGATCCGGAGATCGCTGAGATCATCCTTGCCGAGTTAGAGCGGGCTCGGGGCGGTCTTCAATTAATTGCCAGCGAGAACTTTACGTCTCCAGCGGTTCTTGCTGCTTTGGGTTCAACATTGAGCAATAAATATGCCGAAGGCTACCCAGGAAAGCGCTATTACGGTGGCTGCTCCGAGGTAGACCGGGCTGAGTTGATTGGTATTGAGCGAGCCAAGGAGTTATTCGGAGCTGAACATGCCAACCTGCAGCCTCACTCCGGTGCTAGTGCCAACATTGCTGCGTACGGGGCATTCGTGAAACCAGGTGAGACCGTCATGGCCATGAGTTTGTCCCATGGAGGACACCTCACCCATGGTTCACCGGTGAACTTCTCGGGTAAATGGTTCGACATTGTTTCCTATGGTGTGCGCCCTGAAGACGACCTGATCGACATGGATGAGGTTCGTCGACTCGCCATTGAACACAAGCCGAAAATGATTATCTGTGGCGCTACTGCCTACCCACGCCTCATTGATTTCGAGGGTTTCCGAGCGATTGCTGACGAAGTAGGTGCCATCATGATGGTGGACGCCGCGCACTTCATTGGGCTGGTGGCAGGAAAAGCGATTCCGAGCCCGGTTCCGTATGCGGACGTCGTCGCTTTCACCACTCATAAGGTCTTGCGTGGACCTCGCGGTGGAATGCTGCTGTGCAAAGAAGAGCACGCCGCAAAAATCGACAAGGCAGTTTTCCCCATGATGCAGGGTGGTCCATTGATGCATGCCGTTGCGGCGAAAGCTGTGGCATTGAAAGAAGCGAGTACCCCTGCGTATCAGGATTATGCGCGGCAGGTAATCAGTAACGCGCAAGCGCTCGCCGCTGGATTGGCCGAGCGAGGAATGCGTCCCGTGAGTGGCGGTACCGACACGCATTTAGCTCTAATAGACATAACGAGTACGGGAGTTACCGGTGCACAGGCGGAAGTACGCTGTGATGCGGGGCGTATCACACTGAACAAGAACGCCATTCCCTTTGATCAACAGCCACCGTCAATAGCATCCGGCATTCGAGTAGGAACACCATCGGTGACGACCCAGGGCATGGGAGTTGCGCAAATGGATGTGATTGCAGATCTCATTGATCGTTCAGTTCGCTCCGACAGTCCGGCTGATCACGCTGAGATTGCTCAACGCACAGAAGCACTCGTTGGGCAATTTCCCGCGTATGCTCGTACGTAGATCAGGGTACGTCTGATCATAAGTTCCAGAGTTCTAGGGGCGCCGAGATCTAGCACGGTGTAATGCAGGAGGTGGCAGCGAGGTGCGTGAGTATTTGTTGTGCCTTCTCGCTGCCGCAGCAGTGACCTATTTGCTGACACCTCCGGTGCGGGCGCTGGCACTGAAGTGGGGGATTGTTGCACCGGTTCGTGATCGCGATGTGCACAATGCAGTAACCCCGCGCCTCGGGGGTTTGGCCATGTTTGGTGGCTTACTCACCGGTTTACTTCTTGCCAGCAAATTACCCATGATGGGGTCGGTATTTGACGGATCGCAAACGGTTGTTGCACTTCTCTCCGGAGCATCCATCATTGTTGTGCTGGGAATAATTGACGACAAGTGGGGACTAGATGCGCCCACTAAATTAGCCGGTCAAGTACTTGCTGCCGGTGTCATGGCCTTTCAGGGGATTGCCATTATCTGGTTGCCGTTTGGTGGCACTTTTGTGCTGGATCCATTGACCAGTGTTCTCTTGACAGTGATTATTGTGCTGATCAGCATTAACGCGATCAACTTTGTTGATGGACTCGATGGCTTGGCAGCAGGGATTGTGACCGTCGCTGCAGGGGCATTCTTTGTCTACGCCTACTTACTATCCGTTGAATTAGGTTTGGAGCGAGCAACCCTGGCCACATTGGTCAGCGTGTTGTTGGTTGGAATGGGGCTGGGATTTCTCCCCAATAATCTTTTCCCCGCTCGAATCTTTATGGGTGATACCGGATCCATGCTGCTGGGCTTGCTCCTAGCGGCCGCGACCATCACACTCACCGGCCAGGTCGATCCGAGTGCGGTGTCCGGTGGGGCGTTCTTCCCCGCATTACTCCCTGTATTGCTGCCCCTGGCGGTCATGGCCGTTCCGTTGGTGGATTTGGCTTTGGCG
The DNA here is from genome assembly GCA_021741845.1 of Candidatus Nanopelagicales bacterium. GTDB lineage: Bacteria > Actinomycetota > Actinomycetes > S36-B12 > S36-B12 > UBA4592. The sequence goes on along the minus strand of JAIOWY010000103.1, from coordinate 3,392 downwards.
GTGATTCGGCGGACACGAGCGGGGCGCAACCCCTTTGCCCCGGATAAGCAGCATTTGCATCACCGACTCCTGGAAATGGGGCATTCGCAACGCCGGGCGGTTTTTCTGATGTACGCATTAACGGCACTCATTTCTGGAGCGGCGCTGGCGGTTGCCTTCTTCCCGCCCATCTATGCAGCGATTGGGTCCGTTATCGGTGTGGCTCTTATGATCATTCTCGTGCGGCATCGGCCGGAATCTACGGAAGTGCGAGGCACATCACGTTCCATCGGTCGCACTGGCTGACTCGCGCCAGGACTTTATGCGATAGCGTTTATCTGACAGTTCATGTGAAACACACGCCGTATCGAAGCCAACGCCCCTGAATGAGGTTGTTCATGCAATCAGCGCGCAGTATTGACGCACTGGTCCTGCGTCGTGCTGGCATTGGGACTGTTGTTGCTGGTGTGATTGTTGTGATCATCTCTGCCCTGATCGCCGGGGGTTCGGGCGCACTGGGCGCCGCGCTCGGCACCGCTCTGGTGGTGATTTTCTTTAGCGTCGGGCAATTCGTCCTCGGTGCTGTGCTGAAATCCAATCCACAGATGGCGCTCACCATGGCGTTGACGTTGTACTTGGTCAAAATCGGGGTGCTTCTCCTCATCATTGTGCTCTTTGCGGACACGACGCTCTTTGATACCAAGACTTTTGCCGCGGCAATCCTGACTGGAACACTGGTCTGGACCGTTCTCGAGGTATGGATTTTCGGTACCACCAAAGTGCTCTACGTGGAGCCAGAAGCCACCGGTGATTCGAGGGATAAATGAGCACCACGAGCTCTCAACCCACCAGTGAATCACGTGAGCCTAAGTGGTACCGTTCGCGCGCACGATCAATATCGGGAAATGCTCCGCAACGGACACTTCCCAGTATGGATAACACTGCGTGGATCATTTCCAGTCGTCTCATTGCTGGACTTGTTTTATACGCGGGTCTCGGATGGCTCCTGTCCCTGTGGCTAGGACACCGCGAGGTGCTCATGGCGATTGGGGCTCTGCTGGGGCTCGGGTTGTCGTACTACCTGATCTTCACCGGGTTACACCGGGAAAATAAGGTAGTGCAAGAACAACTCAGTACATTAGTAAGACAGAAGTCTGAGGACGAAAGGGATCGTGCATGACCTACGGTGTTCTCGCATCGAGCAGTCCTGATTGCCACCTCTTTTCAGGCTGCGGATTCCCTGCACCAGGTGCGGAAATTTTCCAATTTGATGCAATTTTCTCTTTCACCATTGGCTCGCTCGAATTCAATGTTTCCAAGACAACGGTTCTTCTCTTTCTAGCTGCTGTGCTTATTCTCGGCTTCTTCGGTTATGCATTCCGCAAGCCGAAGTTGGTTCCCCGTGGTGCGCAGAGTGTCGGCGAAATGGGTTATCTATTCATTCGCGATGGAATCGTCCGCGAGACAATTGGAAAAGGTGGGGATAAATTCATTCCCTTCCTGTTCACCTTCTTCTTCATGGTCTGGATATTGAACTTCTGGGGAATTTTCCCCGGAGCACAGATTCCGGTGACCTCCATATTTGCCATCCCGGTCGCATTTGCGGTGATTGTGTACCTGCTGTGGGTGCCCCTGGGTATTTACAAGCAGGGACCCATTGGCTTCTTTAAGAACATCATGTTCCCGCCGGGTGTACCCAAAGCCATGTATCTGCTGCTGTCTCCCATTGAGTTGATCTCAAACTTGGTGGTGCGGCCCTTCACGCACGCCGTTCGTCTTTTCGCGAACATGTTCGCTGGCCACTTGTTGCTGGCGACCTTCAGCGTTGCTGCCTTCTACCTACTGAGCTGGAGCGTCATTGGCCTGATCGGCTCAGCGGCGAGTTTCTCGCTGGCCATCCTGTTGACCGGCTTTGAAGCCTTCATCCAGGGTCTCCAGGCGTACATTTTCACTTTGCTTGCTGCCGTCTACATTGGGAGCGCGCTGCACGCAGAGCACTAAGTTGATTTTTTATACCCCACAACTGAATAAGCATTCGTCAACGCATGAACAATCAATCACCAGACCGGCATCCGCCGGCCCGGAATGAAAAGGAAACGATATGTCGCTTCTCGCGGAACTCACAGGTTCCATCGGCTCAGTCGGTTACGGCCTGGCTGCCATTGGTCCTGGTATTGGTATCGGAATCATCTTCGGTCAAGGTGTGCAAGCTATTGCCCGCCAGCCCGAGGCATACGGCGTCATTCGCCAGAACATGCTCCTCGGTTTCGCGCTTGCTGAAGCGCTCGCACTCATTGGCTTCGTTGTTCCCTTCGTTTTCGGTCCGTGATTCGAACCTCGCGGTTCGTTTCAGGTAACAAGACGTCTTAGGAAAAGGGAAAGGCTGACATGAATGTGTTGACCGCAGTACTTGCCGCAGGTGGTGAGTCAGGTGAGGAAATGCCATCGGTACTTGCTGTGCCGTTGGACGAATTCATCATCGGTCTGATCGCGTTTCTGATTGTCTTTGGTGGCCTAGCGAAATTTGCGCTGCCCAAGATCAAGGAAACCCTGGACGAGCGAGCCAACCTCATTGAAGGTGGTCTCGAGCGGGCGGGCGCCGCCGAAGCAGAAGCAGCAGCTCTCTTAGAGGAGTACAAAGCGCAGTTGGCAGGGGCGCGCGAAGAAGCTTCGGCCATTCGCACGCAGGCCCAGGCCGATCGCAGCGCCATCATTGACGAGGCGCGTAATGAAGCGCGGACGGCGGCCGCCAGTGTCACTGCGGCAGCCGAGGCGGCCATGGCCGCCGAACGTGCACAGGCGGTCTCAGCCCTGACCCGGCAGGTCGGTGAATTGGCCATCACGCTCGCAGACAAGATCGTGGGTGAGGCGTTATCCGATGACACTCGTGTCAGAGCCACTGTCGACTCCTTCATTGCTGACCTCGAGGGACAGGCTGCACGCTAATGCTCGGATCTAGCCGCGAAGCTCTCGCCACATGCCGTGATTTCCTCGACGCGCAACGGCAGGACTCCGATTTCGGGAGTGTGGCCGAGCAGTTGTATGCCGTCGCGGATCTCTTGGATTCAGAAGCGGTGCTTCGTTCGGCCATTGCAGATTCGGGTCAGCTCTCGGCGGTTCGGGAACATCTGGCTGGAGATATTTTCGCCCAGCGGGTGAGTCCACTCACCATGCAGATCATCACGTTGGCCGTCAAACAGCGCTGGTCAGAGGACATGGACCTGGTGTTGGCCTTCGAAGAACTCGCCGAGCAGGCGGTGCCCACCGTTGCCCAACAGGATGGAACTCTCGACGCCACAGAGGAGGAGATCTTCCTCTTCGGTCGAGCTGTCGATAGCTCTGCCGAGTTGCAGATGGCGTTGACGAATCCAGCAACCAGCGCGGAAGTCAAAGCGGCTGTTGTGCGCGACCTC
>JAIOWY010000102.1:0-6114 GCA_021741845.1 Candidatus Nanopelagicales bacterium | reverse complement strand
AGCGAAAAAGCGATCTTCACTCCGATGCGGCTTGTGTTTGGCATCAGCTCTGGTGAGTCGACTGATTTCGTTATTGCTCACGGCATTCCCTTTCCAGTTGGTTCTCCAATGGTCATATTCTCCCTCGGTCCCCGGCCTATTGCCGCCTAGTTGGCAAATTAGGGACACTTTTCACAATGACCAGCGAGGCCGACTCACTTACGGCATCGCAGACAGCCCTCCATCAACGATTAACTCTTGCCCGGTCATAAAGGACGAAGAATCGCTCGCCAAAAACAGGGCTGCGGCGGCGATTTCCTCGGGGCGCCCCCATCGAGCCATGGGCACGCGCGCCAACGCGCCCGCTTCCGCCTCCTTGGTGCCGCGCAGGAAATCGGTCAGATCTGTTTCGATCCACCCGGGTACCAGGGAATTCACCCGCACTCCTTGGGAAGCCAGCTCCACGGCCAGACTCCGCGAGAAACTGATGAGAGCCGCCTTGGCCGCTCCGTAGTGCGACATGAAGGGGGAGCCATTCAACCCAGCGACCGAGGACACATTAATAACAGATCCGTGCCCGGAATTGATCAGGCGCGGAATGAGGGCTTGGGTTAATCCGACAACAGAGTCGAGGTTGAGCTGAATTGTCTTTTTCCATCCGGAAAATCGCATGGACTGCACCGGACTCATGAACGAATTCCCACCGGCATTGTTCACCAGAATGTCGAGGGAGTCTGACTGCAATTCCTGGGCGATCATTTCCGGAGCCTGGTCACTGGAGAGATCTGCCACGATCACCTGGGCTGTGCCGCCCTGGGATTCAATCTCGGATTTCACTGACTCGAGAAGTTCAGCATTCCTCGCGACAAGAATCACGTGGGCGCCGTTGTCCGCCAATGCCAGCGCGATGCTGCGTCCGATTCCGCGGGATGCACCCGTAACGAGCGCGTTTCGACCGTTCAATGACGCAAGTGGACCATGTGAGGATGTTGAGGGCACTTCTTCTCCAGTCTGCAGTTTGTGACTCTGTGAATTCGTGGAAGACACAGATCCGAGGTAACCGACCACAATCTAGTAGAGAAATTCCGTCCATACTTGTCGATGAGCAAGGTTTCCGCCCCTGCACTACTTTTTACTTATGAACATCCCCACGGACTCTGCCGTCACGCCCATTCGCGTGGGACTGCTCGCCTACGGTGCTATTGGCCACGAACACAACTTGGCCGTTCAGGCGACCGATGGTCTCGTATTAACGGCGGTTTGTGACACCAATCCCGAACGCATCGCTGCAGCCCTCGAGCTCGCACCGCAAGCTCAGACTTTTTCCGATGCCACCGAGATGCTGGACTCGGGCCTCTTGGACCTCGTGGTCATTTCCACCCCACCGAATAGCCATGCGGAATGGGCACGCGCTGCGTTGTCCCGAGGAATTCACGTTGTGGTGGAAAAACCCATGGCATTGCATGCATCCGAGGGTGACGAGTTGATGGAACTCGCCGCTGAGCAGAATCTCACACTGATCGTGTATCAGAACCGTCGCTTTGACCGCGATTTCGTGACCATGCGCCGACTCATTTACGAGGGTGCGATTGGTACCCCCTTCGCTTTCGAGTCCTTTGTTGGTGGGTACTCGCGCCCCTGCGATTACTGGCATTCCATGGTTGACGTCTCCGGTGGGGCCATATTCGACTGGGGTTCGCACTATCTCGATCAGGTACTCAACCTTTTCCCCCAACCGGTGGATTACGTCACAGGCCACAATCACAAACGGCACTGGCATCATGTCACCAATGCCGATCACGCTGAAGTGACTCTGACATTTGCCGACGGAGTGACCGCCTCATTTATTCACTCGGATCTGGCGGCGGCTCGCAAGCCAAAATATTATGTTCTTGGCACCGAGGGCGCGATCGTTGCCCACTGGAATTTGATTGCTGAACCCGCGGTCGCTGACCTGCCCGCACTGGTGACAGTTCATTCGAACACAGGGGAAGTCGTCAGGGTCGATCTGGACGAGACCCCCGATTTCACCTTTCACCGGGAGCTTGCTCAGTTCCTCCATTCCGGTACCCCCATGCAAGTGACAACCGTTGCATCGCGCGATGTGGTGGCCATCATGGAAGCCGCTGAGAGGTCGGCCGCCAACAACGGTCGCCCCGAAGTTCCCACACTCCGTGGTCGTGAACAAACTAGTGTTACCCAATGACCTCAACACATATAGGCAATCCTGTTCGGTGGGGATTTTTGGGCGCTGGAATGCTGGCACAGCGGGCAACCGCTGACTCCGTCCACAACGGGAGCGACATAACCCTGTATGCCGCAGCAGCTCGCGATCCTCGCCGTGCGGCTGCCATTAACCCCCAGATTGTTCATGACTCCTATGAAGCACTCCTCGCTGATCCAGACGTGGAGGCAGTTTACATATCGCTGAATAATGACGCCCACTTCCCGTGGATCGAGAAATCCCTCCGCGCTGGCAAGCATGTTCTGTGTGAAAAACCACTCACCATGTCTGCAGAAGACACACGCCGCGCGTATCACACCGCCGGCGAGGTCGATCGGCTGCTCGCGGAGGCAACCTGGGCGCTGTGGAGTCCACGCATGCGTCGCATTTCGGAGTTAGTCCGTGGGGGAACAATCGGCGCCCTTCAGAATTACCTAGCCACGTTCACCTTCAATTCCGTTCCGGAAAACAATTACCGTTTAGAACCAGAACAGGGCGGTGGGGCACTTTTCGATGTTGGCATTTACCCACTTCACGGAATAGTGGCGCTTCTTCCAGAAGATACGACCTTCACCGTGACTGAAGCAACCATGGATCTAGCTGGTTACAAAGTCGACATGACAGCCAAGGCGCATATCGCGTGGACAACAGATTCCGCTGACAAGGGAACCGCTGCCATTGTTGCATCCTTTGACATGCATCCCTCTCAACGTTTCGTGGCGAAGGGAACAGAAGGTGAGATCTCAATTGCCGACGATCAAGCTTTCACCCTATGGAAGCAGTCAGGTGAACTTCACGTCAATGGTGTAGCAGAAAACTTTGCAGCCGTTGATCCATATCAAATTATGTTTGAGCAGTTCAGTCGCGCTATTCGCGGTGACGAATCCTGGTTACCGCAGCCCTGGCAATCAATTCGCGTCGCGGAATTGGTCGAGCAAATCCAGGTTGCCGCTCGGTAGTTTTCAGTCACCTGGATACAGGCTGGCTCGAATGGAGCGATATCGCTCCAAAATATCCGGCACCGGGTCTGCTTCTACAACAAGCGTTTCCCCGTCCCGCGCAGCAGCCCACTCCGGTGGTGCTGCTGCACCAGACAGCACCCAGGCGGCCTGCACAGCAGCTCCGTCCGCTACGTATTCACCAGCTGGTGGAACATGTATGGGAACGCTAAACATGGTCGCTGCCACGGAAGAGACTGCCGGATTCGCTGCCGCACCTCCAATGAGAATGATCCGCCGGGATCGAACACCGACCGATTCGAGTGCGTCTACTGCCTCGACGAGTCCGCCGAACATGCCTTCAACGGCACTTCGCGCCAGATTGGCCGCTGTCATGTTCTCGCGCGTGAGTCCATGCAGGGACCCGCGAGCATGGGGAAGGTTGGGGGTGCGCTCACCGTCGAGATAAGGAATGAATGTCAGCCCACCTGCACCAGGTTGCGCACTGAGCGCCAACTGAGAAAACTCTGCAAGATCGACCTGCAACATGGATGCTGTCGCACTCAGAATGCGGGCAGCATTGAGTGTGCACACCAACGGTAGGAATCTGCCGGTGGCATCGGCAAATCCCGCGACAAAGCCGGAGGGATCGTGGGTAGCCGTGTCCGACCCGGCATACGCAGTGCCGGATGTTCCCAGTGATACAACGACGTCTCCGGGCGCAACTCCTAATGCCAAGGCTGCAGCCATATTGTCTCCGGTACCCGGTGCCACAAGGGCCGGCGTTGCTGTCCAGCGCGTGCTTTCCCCGATTGCTTCTGACGCTTCAGCCACTCGCGGAAGTGTCACATCATGTCCTAGAGCTAACTGGGCAAGATCATGTCGATACTCCCCTGACGACGGAGACCAGTAACCCGTACCACTTGCATCTCCACGATCTGTTGTGAACTGCTCGGGCTCGCCGAGTAACTTCCACGTTAGGTAGTCGTGCGGCAATGCAACGGTTGCTGTTTTCAACGCGTTCTCTGGTTCATGCTCCGCCATCCACCGCAGCTTGCCAACAGTGAATGCGGCGACCGGAACGCTGCCGACTGCTTCCGCCCACGCATTCGGACCACCGAGTTCATCAATGAGTTGATCACACGCCTGCGCGGACCGAGTGTCATTCCACAGGATCGCTGGTCGCACAACATGATTACTGTCGTCCAGGGGAACCATGCCGTGTTGCTGGGCGGCAATAGAAACCGCGGTGACTCCGTCCATCAATTCCGGGGCAATAGCGTCCAGTGCCGTCCACCAGATTGCTGGATCCACCTCGGTGCCGTCCGGATGGCTAGCTTTGCCCTCGCGCACCAGCTCACCAGTGCGAGCGTTACGGACAACAACTTTCACCGACTGGGTGGACGAGTCAACACCCGCGACCAATGTTTCTTTCATGACACGCGAACAATAACCTTCAGATCTTCGGGATGCTTCTGGGCATGGCCTAATGCTGCCTCTACATGGTCTAAGTCGTAATGGGCAGTCACAAGGTCAGAAACGACAACGGCGCCGGATGACACCAATTCGATGGCCGTTGGGTAGGTGTGAGCATACCGAAAAGTTCCCGTGAGCCAGAGTTCCTTGCCTTGGATGAGATCTATGGGAACCGTCACGTTCCCATCGGCCGCCATACCGACGAGCACAACATAGGCCGCCGGCGCCGCAGCAATGATTCCCGCGTTAATTGCCTGTGGATTGCCGCTGCATTCAATGACGGCGTCGAAGTACTTTTCGGGAAGAGGATCATTAACACCAATCCGGTTCACAGCGAACCCCATTGACTGGGCCGCATCAAGCCGGGCTGCATTGACGTCTGTGAGCGTCACACACGTAGCTCCACTGGCGCGAGCAACTTTCGCACACATCAGACCAACCGGGCCTGCTCCCGTGATCAATACGCGCGTGCCAGTTGTCACATTAGCTTTTTTGCACGCCCACACGCCAACCGATAGCGGCTCAATAAGGGCCGCCTCGTCAAAGGACATGGAATCGGGCACGGGGTGAGCAAATTTTTCATCGGTGACCACGTACTGCGCAAACGCCCCATCAACGGGCGGCGTTGCAAAGAATTGCACATCAGGACACAGGTTGTACCGACCCACGCGACACTCATGACAGTTACCGCACGGCACGCCCGGTTCAATGGCCACACGATCTCCGACAGCAAGCGTGGTGACGCGACTTCCAATGGCCGAGACCACACCTGATGCTTCATGCCCCAGAATGAGGTCGCCCTCAACGACATACGGGCCGATCCGGCCATCTGCCCAGTAGTGGATATCAGAGCCACATATACCAACTGATCTCACCGCAATGAGAATTTCGTTGTCATTTGGCGTGGGGACTTCTATTTCGCGAGATTCAATAGACAGTGACGGAGTGAGAACACTTACTTGTTGACGCGGCATTTTGCTCCTCGTGGCAGAACCACCAACTAGTGGGCTAATTGTCCAGATATTTCAGTCAAAGTGGCCTCGGCCCCTCGTTCCCATAATGAATTCAGGGACTTCAAATAGGCTTCGGAGAAACGTGCATCGTCGACCAAATCGCCAAAAAGCTTTCGAATCCTAATAAACGCCAGCGGGTCTAGTTTTTGACCCTGCGCAATGGGTACAAGCTCATCTCGCAATTGATCAACGACGTCGATGTGAGCACCGATCTCATCCACACCCTCAGCGTAGCGCGCCCAACTTGCAATGATGGCTGCGGAGAAATCAATTGAACCATCTTCGCGCAATTGCTCATTTACAACAGGCACGAGCCATTTTGGAATGCGATCAGATGCCTCGGCAGCCAGCCGGACAATAGTATCCTTGACATAAGGATTCTGAAATCGCTCAATGAGTTCGGCTTTGTATCGATCTAGGTCAATTCCTCGGACCGGACGCAATGTTGGGGCCGCCCCAATGTTCATATAGCCCAAGAGAAATG
>JAIOWY010000101.1:0-6125 GCA_021741845.1 Candidatus Nanopelagicales bacterium | reverse complement strand
CTCAATCGATCGGATTCCTTAGATCGAGCCGGGTCCAGCATTACCGTTCAAATCCAGCCTGAGGACACCTTGCAGGATGCACTCAGTGGCATGCTGCAGAGTGCTGCCGGCATGTCTGCCGTGGTCAACGGTCGCGGGCAATACCTGGGCACATGCAGCATTGAAAGTTTGGCTTCCATGCTGATCTCTGCGCCGAATGGATCCGGATCATGAGTACGGCCATTGCTTCCATTGACCTTCCCAGCAAGCGAAATGCACGGATCCAGCAGCTCGATTTGATTGTCACCCCCATCTTCTTCTCACTGCTGGCGATCCTGCTCACGGTTGTCTGGATCTATTCGGACTTTGATCGAACGACCGCCAGTATTTTGGAGCCCAGCCGTTTGTGGTCCCAATTCCAACAGCAGATTTATCTCGCGCTCTGGTCAACCGCGCTGGTGATTGTTGTGGCCATTCCGCTCGGGATCCTGGTGACCCGTGAAGGTGCGCCGCGCCTGAAGAACAACCTGGTATCCATGCTGGGGTTGGGCCAGGCAATTCCGGCTTATGGCCTGATTGTGTTGTTCTTTGTTGCGTTTGGTCAGGGGACTGTGACGGTTGTCCTGGCCCTGGCAACTTTCGCGCTTCTGCCTGTTCTCCGCAACACCATTGTTGGGTTAGAACAGGTGGACCAGTCGGTGATTGAAGCGGGAAAGGGCATGGGCCTAACCAGTGTGCAGCGTCTCAAAAAGATTGAATTACCGCTCGCTGTGCCCGTGATCATGGCCGGAATCAGAACCGCCACGGTGATCAACGTGGGTATGGCGACTTTGGCGTATCTCATTGGTGGTGGGGGACTGGGTGAAACCATTGCAGCGGGGTTGAAGAATGGACGACCCACCGCCATTTTTGTCGGCGCGGTGCTGGTGGCGTTGATTGCTCTCGTGCTTGATTTCCTGGGTGGTCTGGCGCAGCGCTATCTTCGGCCGAAGGGTTTGGCGTAGGCGCGTTACGCTGACGCCATGTTCGACACAGTTGGCGGTTTGCCTGTCCACGCGTTGGTGATTCACGCCGTGGTCGTGCTGCTCCCACTCTCGGCGTTGGGTGCGATTCTGATTACTGTCCGCCCCCGTGTCATGCGCCTGTTTGGGGTGGCGTCCATCATTGGCGCCGGGGTCGGCACCGCGGCCGCATTTATTGCCAAATTTTCCGGTGAAGCTCTGGCATCTCGCGTTGGTGTTCCGGAGCCGCACGCTGACTACGGCGACAAGTTCCCGCTCATTGCGCTGCTGTATTTCATTCTCTTAGTCGTTTTCTGGCTGTTTGCTCGCGGCGTTCCTCTGAACAGGAATCGACCACTCTGGCTCAAGGGGTTCGGGGTTGTCATTATTCTCGCCGCCCTCGGCATGACGTACTTCACCTTTATTACCGGCCATTCCGGGGCGGAGGCGTCGTGGGCAGCGATTATTGAGAATACGCGTCCAGATACGTTTGTGGTTGACGACTAATTCTTGTCTGCCAAAACCTGTTCGTAGTAAGCATTTTCCTTAGTTTTATTGGGAAAGACGAATATAACGGTGAATAGGCCGATAAGGGTGAGTACCAATGCAATTCCGATGGCAATGGACTTGCCGTCAGCGAATGCTTGCGCCGCTCCGTTGAGGATTGCTTCAGATGTTGATCCTCCATACTTCGCTGCTACCTCAGCAGCGGATGTGTAACTGGAGGACAATTCCTGGGAGATTTGGCTGGTTACCTTGTCTGCCTCGCTGGACGGAAGGGCTGACAGTTGATCCCGCACTGAAAAGGCGTAGGCCGCAGCAAGGAATGTGCCCATGGTCGCTTGAATGATGGCTCCGCCGAGGTCTCTGGTCAGGTCAAGGAATGCCGAGCCCATACCTGCTCGTTTCGGCGGTACCGAACTCATGAGGGCTCGGGATGCTGGCGTGACAGACAATCCCACGCCAATACCCACGAACGCATACCCCGTCAGCACCCAGCCAATGGATGCTGCCTCATTCCATGTCACCAACATGATGGCAAATGCAATGGCAACAGAGGACAGGCCGAGAATGAAACTAGGTCGACTGCCGTGCCCCGTCACAATTTTGCCAGCGATTTGGCCAAAGACCATGGTGCCCAGTGCTGCAGGTAGCACGACAGCGGCGGAGAGCAGGGTGCTGTATCCCAGGACATTCTGCACATACTGCTGCCCAATAAACATGGCGCCAATGAGTGAGCCGAAAGTAATTGCACCGGCGAGAAAGGCAACCCACATGGTGCGCGCCTTGAGCAATGGTAAATAGATGAGCGGGCGTGGGGCTCGAGTCTGTCGCCAGAAGAACAATGCCAATAAAACGAGAGATGCGCTGAAAGTCCAGAACAGTCGCCACTCCAGTCCCTTGGAAACATTCTCAATTGTCAAGACGAACAGCATGATTCCCGCAATGGACAGGACCCCGCCTAGGTGATCAACGGCACCCGGTTCCTCATCACATTTCCACGGCAGAACAAAGAGACCAACAATCAAGGCCACCAAGACAAGCGGAACAGCGAGGAGGAAAACCGACCCCCACCAGTAAGACTCCAGGAGCCAGCCGCCCAGGACCGGCGCCAGTGCAGCAACGCCGCCACCAATCCCGGACCACAGCGCAATAGCGGTAACGCGGGCGTGTCCCTTATACAGACTGGAGATCAGCGACAGGGTTGTTGGAAACAGCAAGGCAGCGGCCAGGCCAGAAGTAAATCGGCCGAGGATCAGAATGTCGACATTGGGTGCGAACGCCGAGATGAATGCTGTGGGCACGGTCAAAATCGCGCCCAGCACAAACATTAGCTTTCGACCAAAGCGATCGGCGAGCGCACCGAAATACAGCACAGTGGAAGCCAAAGCCAAAGCGAATGCATTAGCAATGGATGTCAAGTCACCCTGTGTTGCGTTGAGGTCCCGTCCGATTGACGGCAGTGCCACATTCGCAATAGAAAGGGAAATATTGGAAACAATGGCACCTGTCACCAGGGCGAGGAGAACGAAAGAGCTCTTTGAGGGCTTGTCACCGACGTCCGCAACCATGGCGTCAGACTATGTGCACGCCCCACCCATCCCCATGGCGACTCACTGATGGGTCACCTTGACAAGGTATAGACGTAGCGACCCCCTACGGCGACGGCCATGTTAGGCAGAGGGCATTCGAATTACACTAGAGAACAAGTTGTTCACGGGACAAGTAGATCCATGGAGAGGGACGAATGAGGCGTGTCTGCGCGGTGTTCGTTGCCCTAGCGATCGCCCTACTGGCCGTGATGTCTCCCGTGCAGGCAACTGATGTTCTAGATGGACGGGTGATCCTGTTGGACCCGGGCCATCAACTGGGCAACTCGAACCCGAAATTTTCCACAAACATGGCGCAGAAGAAGTTCAATGGAACCTCAGTCAAGGGATGCAACACCACGGGAACAGCAACCAATTCAGGCTACCCCGAAGCAACATTCAACTGGAAAGTTGCCCAGAACCTCAAGAGCTTGCTGGAGGCGCGTGGTGCCCAGGTGTACCTGACTCGGGACATCAATTCGCGCAATGCATGGGGGCCCTGCGTGTGGGACCGAGCCAAGCAAGCAAACAGGATCGGTGCAGACGTCATGATCAACATTCACGCCGACGGCGCATCATCCCGCAGCAAAGGCTTTTTCGTGATTGCACCGGGTCTGGTCAGAGGCTGGACAGAGGACGTTGTTGCACCGGGGCGCAAACTCGCAAAGTCCATGATCTCGGGCATGACCAAAGCAGGAGCCCCACCTGCCAATTACATTTCTAACCAACTCATGATCTCCACCAACACCACTGGTTTGAACTTCAGCAATGTTCCGTCCGTGACCGTCGAATTAGGCAACATGCGAAATAAGTCGGACGCTCGGCGCATGCAGTCCTCAAAAGGGCAGCGCCTCTATGCAGACTGGCTATTGGCCGGAATCGAGACGTACTTCTCACGCAATCCCTGACTCATAGCGCGATGAATTTCTTATGGTGGCCCCGGCATGATTCGAACATGCGACGCACGGTTTAGGAAACCGACGCTCTATCCCCTGAGCTACGGGGCCTGGGGGTACGAGCAGAACTTAGTACATAGCCGTGACGTGAAGCACGGAGTGGTGTCAGCTGCAGCGAGTAGGAAGTGCTGCTTTCAGACAGATCCTCAATTCAGCAGTTGATGAACTAGATGAGGTAATCGCCTTGGTGCACAGTGAATTTGGGAAACTTTGAATCCACTAGTGAAGTGGATCGGGATCACGAATTAACGTGACGTGTTGCGCAAAAAGCCTCAAACTTCGCCGGTCAGAAAAGAATTCACACCATTAGTGAGGCATATCGCCACTCTGCGAAGTGGGATTTTTGTCGTGAAGAGTGGGAACTTGCCAGCCGAACGCAACAGCGCCTAGCCGAATGGCCAACGTGACGAGCACGCCCGCGATGAAGGGGACCCACTCCCCAAGATTTTCGGTGAGAAGGAAAACAATGGATCCGGCGGCTGCTGCCAAGGCGTACACCTCTCCGCTGAATATCGAGATTCGATTTCCTGCCAGGACGTCACGGATGATTCCCCCCGCGATCCCGCTGATGACACCGAGAATGAATGCTGGCCCGAGGTCGAATCCAGCGGTTCTCGCAATGTCGGTGCCCACAATCGTGAACGCTGCCAAGCCAATGGCATCAGTCGTGATGAGGACACGGGACATCCACTGTCGGTGTCGTTGTCAGGGGAAGGCGCGTGCCCCGGCAACGGCACCGGACGTTGCAAACGCAACAATTCCAATGGCCGTCATGACGGTTAGGGGGAGTGGGAGATCAAACACAGCCGTAGCATGTCGGGTCTAACCCCTCATGCAATAGGAGAGGGAACCGATTGAATGAGGCAGCCGGACTAGTTCGGTGTGAACGGGAACTGCTGCATGGTGCCGTCAGCCCACGGTTCTGTGACCGGGGTGAGCCGGTGGGTGGAACGCTGCACGGTGAGTAAGTTCGCCATGATCGCTTGGGTGGCCGCGTAGTCACTGTTGTTGTACAAGTTATTCATTTCCGTGGGATCAACAGTGGTGTTGTAGAGCTCGAATTCGTCAGCCGGTGGAGCGACTTGGCCGTTTGTCGGGTTAAATGCCTTGACGGTTGTCGTCGCCACCTTGGTTCCTGGCGTATTAACCTGCCCGACCACGAGGGTTTGGACATCTTGAACATTAGGAGTTGTCCAGAACTGGGGGTTATCCCAGTAGCGGGAGTACTTCCAGCGTTCCTTGGTGCCCCCGGGGCCGGTGGGCAGATAGGTAACAACAGTCTCCACGCAGTTGGGCTGGTCAACGGGTTGATACGGCAAGCCAACAACACTGACCGCGTTCGCGCCCTTGAATGGTTGGTCGTCTGTCATGAAGTAGACGGCACGTTCCTGGTATTGCACCGCGTCCTCTTCACCGAGAAGCACACCGGAGAGGTCGTTGCCCACCAAGCGACGCACCTGGGTATGGGTGTTGGTGAGCTCCTTGGCCAGCACGCTCTCGTCCAGTCCAGCAAGTCCCAACATGGTGGGCAGGAGATCAGCGTGGCTGGTCAACATGTCGCTTGTTTGCTGGGTGGGGAACAGCGTTGGGTTATGGAACACAAAAGGCACCTTAAGAATTTCGTCGTACGCCGCGTGCCACTTTTGGAACATGCCACCGTGCGCACCCAGCATCTCACCGTGATCCGAGAGATAAATGATGATCGTGTCGCGATACTGCTCGCGGTCGTCGGTTAGCGCATCAATGACCCGGCCGATTTGTTCATCGACATTTTTTTGTAGTTGATAGTAGAAGCGGTGATACGGGGTGTCGTTATTCAACGGCTGGAAACCCTTGGGGTACTGGGAAACAAAACTGCCCTGAGCCACCGGCTTATTGGCCAGGTTCTCCTGTGACGAACGGGTATAGCGCTCATCAAAGAGATTCTCCGGCACATTGGAACCAACAAGTTGCTGTGCCAAATAGAACGCCCCTTGCGCACCGGTGAGGCCGGCGGCAAGAGTCAGGCTGCCCCACAGGGTGATGTCGTGCGGGTTGACAAAGGACGTGACCAGCAGCCACGGCTTGTCCGCGCGGCGCAACTTTTGCAGTTGTTCAAC
>JAIOWY010000100.1:0-6134 GCA_021741845.1 Candidatus Nanopelagicales bacterium | reverse complement strand
GGTCTTGTTTTTCACCACGGTCGTTGCGCCGGTCATGGTGCAGGTTGACCCAGCTTTAGGAGCCTTGGCCGCCTGCGCAGAAACAGGAACCATTACCAACGCGAACATAGAAACGAGAACAACAATAACTTTTTTCACGAATACCTCTTGTAAGTAGTTTGAAATTACACGGACAATGTCAACGAGTTACCGAGGCGAGAGGTGGGCCTCGGGACCAGACATGTGCACAATCAAACTGAAAAGAAACAAGAACAGGTTCAGCAAAGACGGCGGCCACGCGGGCCGGAATAGGAGTGGGTGTCAGCTGATTCGAACCGATCACACTGGCCAGAAATCGAGACCACGCAGCGGCCACGCTGTCCGCGAAGTACAACACGCCCGCTGCGAGTAAGGCAGCTAGGGCATGGGAACTGGCCATATGGCCGGTGGGCACCACCGAGGTCGGGGTTGAGTCACCATGCCCCACACCAGCAAGCACCACGTGGAGAATAAGTTGCCCGGCGAAGAGTGCCAGAAAAACCACGGGTAGCGACCGGGGTGTGATGCTCAGTCGAGCAGCAGGAATTGCCAAGGCCACCGATAGTAGACCGAGAATGCCCAGCCCCCAGGGCGCCACAGCACCGTGGGCGAGTACATGGAACAGGGTGCCCAAGAGCGCGAAGACGGCGGCAAATGCCCATGTCTTACGGCGAGTGGTCACCGAGGAATCATATATGGGGATTACCCGAGTGATCGCATCAGAATTATCGCCCCGAAACTGAGGTTCCAGTTTCGGGGCGATATTTCGGGCAATTGTGGTTATTTATCGACCGAGATTGCGCTCGAAGGCATCGAGGTGACGGTAGGAACCGCGGAGCAGAGCATTGAAAACCCGCTCTACATCTGCTGCCGTATTGGCATCCAAGGACTCCTTCAGGTCAGCGATATCAAGTTCCTCAATCGCGACTCCAACTTCGAGGGCATCTGTCCGAGACTCCAGGCCTTGGGCTACCAACTTGTCGTACAGCGCCTGCAGTGATGGGTCGTCGAACTCGCCAATCTTGTCCCCCACTGTTGGATCCTTGATCCCATATGTGTCGAGGAGATCGCGTACGGCTTCCATGTGGGTCAATTCTGCGCGGGCAATGTTGTCAAACACCCGCAGCGAGTATGCATCGCCCAGCGTGACGTAGACATCGTGAGCCAACTTCTCTTCAGCGACCATGTACTGCAGGGAATCTGCATCTACCCCGGTTGCTGCTTGTGCTGCACCTGCTGCTGCTCCGAATGCGACGGGAACAACCATGGCGATTGCTACGGCGGACTTTTTGAGATTCTTCATGATTCTCACTCCTTCTCTTTCCTCTGCTTGTACTTTTATTCTCCGCCTATTTAAGGGCAGAGTCGCGCGCACACGGTTCGAGGAATGTAAGGAGTGGCTGTGAATTACCTGTGAGGCCACGTGTCTGCGACGCGGTAACCGAGCGGCCAAGGATCACTGGGATCACGATAAAACTGGCTGGTCCCATAAATCCATGCCTGGCCAGAAACCGTTGGAATTATTGCGTTAATGCCTCCAACATTCACTGCACTTTGAATGGTGCCAACAAACTGCGATCCAATAATGGATTGTCCAATGAATGTGTCACCCACCGTCATGTCACCGCGTGCATGCAACACCGCCATGAGTGCACTGCACCCCGTACCTGTTGGTGAGCGGTCCAACTTACCCGGGTTAATCACGCACACATTCGTTGATGTGAGTGCCCCGTTCGCTGTTGTGCTGATCGGTCCGGTGAAGTAGGTGAATGAGTGGTGTTTCCATTCGGGGAGATCCGGGTGACGGAACTCGAGTTGCTCATTTGCCGCCTGGCGAATGCGCATGCCCAGTCGAGCTAACTCGTCTGCCTCGGACGGAACGAGGTCGAATCCCAGAGCGTGCGCGTCCGTCATGACAAAACTGTCTCCACCGAATGCGGTGGTCACGGGGATCGTGCCGATCCCTTCCACCTCCAACGGAATCCGATCATGAACAACAAAACTCGGTATGTTCACGAGCTCAACGGACGTCACCTTGCCCGCGGAACACTGAGCGCGAACGGACACAAGTCCCGCCGGCGCCTCCAACACCAACTCGGTCACCGGCTCCTGCATGGGGACGATTCCCGTTTCCAGCACAACGGTGGCCACGCACATGGTGTTGGAACCGGACATGGGTGGAGTGTCGGCGGGTTCCATGATGATGAACGCGGCTTGCGCCAACGGTGACCTGGGCGGCACCAGCAGGTTGTAATGGCGGAACACGCCACCGCGCGGTTCGTTCAGCAAAAATTGACGCAGGGTGTCATCTGATGCAATAAATCTCGACTGCTCCCACACGGTCTCACCCGGTGGCGGAGCAACTCCTCCCACAACAACGTCGCCCACTTCACCTTCAGCGTGCACGTGCACAACATGGACAACGTTCCCGGTTTTCACGTGTGCACTATTTCATGGTCCAGGGACCTGATGCGGTGATCGCAATGTATTTGGTGCCATAGGGCAGGGACACTTTCCCTGAGTAAGGTCCGCTTTCCTCAATGGAGGCGAAGCCGCTGACCCCTTTGCGAGAAATGGGGAACACCTTGAAGTCACCCTGACCTCGGTAGGTGAATTTCTTGGTCACCGATCCACGCGTTGCTTTCTTGAGGGAAATCACCATGGAGGTTGTTCCCCGGGTCACCCGCGGTGCACTCGATAATGGCTTCACGGTGATTGTCCACGGTCCCGTGGTGCTCACCTTCGCACCGACAATGGGCTTCACTTCTTTTTCCTGGAAAACTGTTCCCGCCCACGGTCCCGCGGTGTCCACCCACGGAAACGTCCTACCGCCATTGCTGAGCACGGGTTTGGCTTGCACCGCACCGTCACCGGACATGGTGATTTCAACGATCACGGACTGCGTGATTCGTGCCAACGGGGCGGTTGCGCTTCCCTCACCGGTGATCACCTGATCCGCGGCGTGGGCGCTGGGAATGCACAGCATCAATGCCGCCAGCACGGCGGTGAGTGCACTAAACCGATAACGCATGGGACTAATTCAGAATCGGTTGTAGTCCATCGCTGACAATGCGGTGCAATTCTGCTTCGTCCACTGGGTGGCCCACATACTTAGTTGCCGTCTCCAACACCTTTGCTTTGGCTTTGTCGATTTCATGACCCGGCTTGGCTTCTGCTGAGGTCCAGTCCCGGTACAACTCCCAAGCCAACTCTCGCTGACGAAGCGCAATATTGATGCGTGCCATGCGGTCCTGGTCTGTCGGCAGGCGCCAGGTCTTGCTAATGGCGTAAGGCAGCACGGTGCGGTAGTCGTGGCCGCCTTCAGCGAAAACACCGGGTGTGGGGACGAGCGCGTTCATCATGTCCAGGAATGTCATGATGAACGTGGTGAACGGCACCCAGGTGGTGTTAGTCGGTGTTCCGAGTGGCCGAATTTTCTGGGGACCCAACCAGTCCGGCCGACGCCACAGAATTTGCGAACCGAACTTGGGAATGGGGTCGTCCCCATTCATCAGCAGCAGGTATCGGACCTTCTCTTGCTCCTGCTCGGGCAACTCATGCCAGTCCTTGAGGTTGCGCGGGAGATAAATATTGGCCGGGCCAACTGATGGAGCATCAGCAATACTTCGCGTGCCCCACAATTGCTTGCGCCACTTGGTTGCAGACGGCGTCCCAATCCACACGGCAGCTTCGATTCCCGTGCCCTGTATCCCGGCGGCACCCAGGTCATTGAACATTTCTTCGCTGACCTGCGAGCCTAAACTTTCACCGAAAAGGAAGAAGCGAGGACGTTTGTCTTCCGGCTTGGCCAGCAGTCGCTCCACAATTCCCTGGAGCACCATGCGCGTTTGCGCGGTGCCCTCGTCCACCTTGGTTAAGGACAGGGCGGAGGGCAACACGGAATACTGAATTGCGGCGGAGGCACAGTCGCCACCGGTGAGGTACTCGAATGTTTCATTAGCCACGTAGTTGACATAGCCGGATCCCGTGGGGGAAAACAGTGCAAAGGCTTTTCGATTCAATGCGCCTGTTCTATCAATTTCATTGAGCAGAACCTGAGCACGCTCTTCCTCGGTCGCCGCAATGTCCAAGGATCCGTAGACACGAATTGGTTGTTTGGCGTCTGTTATGTGCATGACACTATTGATGGTGGCTGGGGGTAGTGCCATGCTCAACCAGCGGGCACCCTCACGCGTCTGCTTGTTCCATTCCAATCCCGACTGGGGTGAACCCGTGATTTCGGGGAGATCCGGCGGAGTCATCAGGCCTGGTTCGATTCCACCGCCACCCTTGCTGAGCAAGGTATCTACTTGGCTCACCGCGTACCACCCCACACCGGCGAAAATGCCCAGGCTGGTCAGGCGTCCCAGGGCACGGTGGTCCTGCGGCTGACCGCCGAGTGCATAACTTGCACCCTTCGCGATCGTGTTGGTGAGCGCGGATTCAAGAAATGACAGGCTTAATGTCGCGGCGGCCACGCCGACACCAATTCCTGCCGACTTCACCGGCGTTACTTCACGGACTTGATCTTCAAAGAAGAATTTTCCCTGGTGTTCAACCGCTCCGGCGACTTCGCCATAGGTGGCAGAGCCGGGAAGTGACTTCCACGGTTGAGTGGACGCCCATGCTGCGGCGCCCCCAACCACTGCCGCAGCCACCTGCCGACGCCCGGGACCGGAATTAAAGTTTTTCGATGTTGCAGTGGCCAATGCACTGGCTCCCGCCGTAGCCACGAGTCCCTGCCCAACGAGACGGCCTATCGCGCGAACATCAGGTTCATGCTCTTTCCACTTCAAGGCGTAGGAAGCACCCAGGCCAACAGCTCCGGCGACACCGGCAACAATCAGACGGGACCGTGCGGAGGGCTCGTCGGTGCGACCTAAGCGTGACGCCACTGAGGTGAGTACCGCGTCTGCTGCTCCGTAGATTTGATAAGCAATACCGGAGGATGTCCCGGTAATGATCGCTTGATCGGTCGAACCCCGGGTGAGCAGATTGGGCTGGAAGGAACGGCCAATTGCCATGGCGGCCCCCATAAGTCCGGCGCTGGCTGACCTGTCCATGTATTACCTCACCTCATATATGGCTGATACCAGCGGTCACTGTACCCGCTGAAGCACACCCGGTCACCGTCGGATTTCTCCCCGAACGGGAAGACTGGGATGCCGATAAGTGCCGTGGACAGGCAGCAGTATGTATGTCACTCTATATGGCATGAAACGAACAACGATCTACCTGCCGGAGCACCTGAAAGCGGAAGTTGCAGCGGAGGCGGTGCGGCGCCAGATCACCGAGGCAGAGCTCATTAGACGGGCAGTGGATAACGAATTGCACCGCCGAGCTCCGCGCGGTGGGATTATCACCGGCGCAATCGACGACGGAGTCACGGGCGCACATATCCATGAACATATGTCGGGATTTGGAGAGCAGTGATTGTTGTCGATACCGGAGTGCTCTACTCCTACTTCGTGGCGGAGGACCCGGCACAACAGAGAGTCGCCGCCCTCATTGAGACACCTGGCGAGGTCTGCGTGGTGAGCCCGTTTGTTATTGCTGAGCTCGACTACCTCGTGCTCTCGCGATTCGGACAAGCCGCCGAACGTGCTGTGCTGACGGAACTTCTGGAGGGCCCCTATGAACTCCCGGGGATCACTCCGGGTGACCTTGCCACCTGCCGTGATCTCACGGAGCGCTATCACGACAAGGCGCTCGGCGTGACTGATGCTTCCTTGCTCGTGCTGGCACACAGATATGCAACAACTCGAATTGCCACATTTGACCGCCGACATTTCACCACCCTGCGCGGTCTCGACGACCGTCCGGTGGAATTGCTCCCGTGAGACTAGCCGAGGGAATCGAGATACGCGTCTAGTCGCTCCTGGCTCCACTCGGTGTCCAAGGCCTCGGAACGAATCTGCGCAGCGTCAACGGGGTCTCCGCCACACTCCTCCCAGGCCGACCGCGTCCATCCGGCCATGTAGTCGTCTGCGCTGGACTCCCCCAGTCGCATGGCAGCCTCGTCGATTGCTTCCTGGAACCGCTGAGGAAGTTGCACCTTGGCAACTTCCTCGCCCTGGCGAGCGGCCACCATGGACGGAATATCCCGCCAGTACGTC
>JAIOWY010000099.1:0-6147 GCA_021741845.1 Candidatus Nanopelagicales bacterium | reverse complement strand
GAGTTGGCACTTGTGATGGAAGCAAGTGCACTGTTGCCATAGAACATGTTGCTCAGGTTCGTGACGCCGGCCAGATTGGGCGTGTCCAGTGCGCTGACTGTCGTGAGACTACTTGCATCTAAGAAGTACCCGCCACTGCCTTGGTCTCCGAACCGGAAGCCTCCCCACTGGTCCACGGAAAGTAGTAGGGCAGCGGACGTTGTGACTGTTGACAGGTTCCATCCTGGAAGTTTTGAGCCACTGATCGTGATAGCCCGGGTGGCGGTGGAACCGGTATACGAATGGGTGAGAGTTGCTCCGCTGAGTTGGGTATAGGGACCCGCTGTTACTGAATCACCCCAGTCGATACTGAAATCGAGGTCGGTTGCCGTATCGACAAAGGGAAGCGAGATGGTGGGGTTGGCTGATGTGTCCCACGTCGTGATGAAGTCCGTGGCCGCAGCTGTGGCAGGGGAGGCAATGAATCCGCTGGTGGCCGCTGCAATGAGTGAAACAGCCAGTGTTCTGATCAGGTAAGTTCGCTTGATTGAGCTTGCCATTGGTGTCCTCGTCTACAAAAATTTCCCAGCCATGTTTCGTTGATCTTGATCTTTGGCGGTAGGGAAGTCAACGAAAGTCGGACTTTCTGGGAATCTTGTTGGGTTAGCCCCCTCGGCGAGTTATTTCATGGCCGGAGCGCAGCCATTCCCCACATATCTGCTCAAGGTGCGGGTTCACTATTTCTTAGGCAGAGTTAGCTCGTGCCTATTCACCTTCTCCGCGACAAGGCTGCGGCAGGATTCCGCTCGATCGTGTCGGGTGAGCCCGACGGCGCCCCCGAGTGGGTGCAGCAGTTGCGGCAGGGAAATGACACTGGCTTCTTTGGACCGGGATCAGCGACCTGGGCTGTGCATGGGTCTTTGCCCACATTGGTGGGGGGTGTGCGATCCCTCTTAATGCAGGCACTGCATCCCGGTGCGTTGGCCGGAGTGGATGAACACTCCCGGTATGAACAGGATCCACTGGGACGGTTGGCCGGAACAACGCAGTGGCTCACCGTTGTTACCTTCGGTGACACACACATGGCGGAGCGGGAATGTGCGCGGGTGCGGGGAATGCACCGCAAAGTGACGGGCGAATATACCAATGCTCGGGGCGAGCGTGTTCCTTACGCGGCTACTGACTCAGACTTGTTGCGATGGGTGCACGTTGCGTTTACTGATTCGTTCCTTTCAACGCACTTGGTCTGGGGAGGTGAAATCCCCGGTGGCCCAGACCAGTATGTACGGGAGTGGGCGATTGCCGGTGAGCTGGTCGGCGTTGACAACCCGCCGCGTAGTTACGCGGAGTTGAAGCGGCAACTGCGCGACTTTGAAGCGGACCTCACCGGTGGTGAACGTGCCGAGCGGACCGTTCACTTTGTTCGACATGCACCGCTACCTCTACCGGCAAAAGCTCCGTACAGCATTCTGTTTGCCGGCGCCGCCGCCACCATGCCGGCGCGCCACCGACAGCTGCTGGGAATCCCGACCATTCCGCTGCGAGTGGTGAAGCCCGCCGTGAGCACCATGCTCGGCACCCTGGGATGGGCCCTGGGGCCCACGTCTCCCTCGGTGCGCGCCGCCACCGAACGGGTCTCGGCCCAGTCCTAGACACGCCCTGACGGACCCCATTTGACAACGGGTGGGGGGCTCGGGTGATGATGGAGCATATGTTCACGCTGGGCCCCCGGGGCCACCTTCCCTCAGCGCGCGCACGCCGGACACCCCTAGGGGTGGTGGCTGCGGGCCTAGTGAGTGCATCTCTGGTACTCACACTCGGTGCTGTGCCGAGCGCCGCGGAGGACGTTATTCCGCCCGCGGAGACTCCTGCGCTTGAAGTTCCGGTGGAAGCCCCACCCGCCGAAGCCCCACCCGCCATGCCAGCATCCCTGGGCTCGTGGTGCACAACCCTGTTCCCCCTGTCGGTGAAGAAGCAGCGCGTTGGCGCCCAGCAACTGATGGGCGGGAAAGTGGATCTGGGTAAGGGTGGTACGTACACCCTCACCGAGCACCCCAATTGGCGCGCACAATCCACTGCTGATCTGTCCGGGAATCGTCATGTGAACTCCCTAGATTGGGCGCTGCCCCTGTTGTATCGCGGGGTCAATAAGCAAAACCAAGCAATGGTTGACCGCTTCCGTCAACTGATGTACTACTGGATAGATGACCATGCTGGTTCGCGCAGTTACTGGATTGACGGATCAATTTATGGCGGACTGAGAACACAAACTTTGGCTTGCGCAGCTCAAACACTCAGTGACCCCAAAATTCAACAAGCAGCAGTTCGAGACGCGGCCAACATGTGGCGCACATATAAGCGCGGTAAAGACGTTGCCATCGGTGCCAACAACACGGATCTTGTGCGCCAGACGGGTGCGCTGGCGACCTTCTGTTATGTCGGAGATGTTGATCTGCGCAATGCCGCGTGGCAGCATCTCGTTGCCATTGCGCGCGGTGTGATCAACGACGACGGAAGTGACGTTGAAGGCTCACCGCACTACGCCATGTATATGGAGAAACTCCTCACGCAGATCGAGGCTGCGGCCAGTACATGTGGCATTCCCTCCGACCCCATTCCGCAACTCCGTGGCCTTCTCTACAGTTTTGTTTCCCAAGCGGTTCGCCCGGACTTTAAACTCGAATCCCTCGGTGACACGGCCAGTGTTCCTTTACGCAACACCTTCGGTGTGGGTGATTGGCGTGCGGACTGGCTGCGCACCCGGGGCGCGGCGGGAACTCCACCGACACCGACCTACACGGCCTATAGTGGTGGGTACATTTTTGGTCGGTACTCGTGGGTACCGAGTGGTCAAGGACAGCCGGACACTTTCTATTCGTTGCGATTTAAAGGTGATCGACCCGCAACGGCCCACACTCACGACGACGGTGGGTCACTCACCCTGTACTCCCGCGGGGTGGAGTGGATTGGCGACCCGGGTCCGTATAGATACAACTCCAGCGCACTCCGCTCATTTGTTAAAAAACGTGAGGCGCACTCGACTTTCACCGTGTCTAACACCGGATACAACCGGTGGAAAGGCGTGGTCAAAACCCAAGGACGCACCGACTCGAATGTTGGCGGCAACGACTATTCCTGCCTCGTAGATAAGGCGTGGGCCAAGACGGAAATCACGCGATGTGTGACCTACGTGCGTTCAGCAGATGCATTGATTGTGGCGGATTACATCAATGCGGCCAAAGTCAAAGTCCCCAAGAAGAAGCGCAAGAGTTATAAGAACCGCGAAGTTGTACAGCGGTGGCAGTTGAGCCCGGGCGTTGGCGTGGAAGGAAACGCCGACGGACAGTTGACCATGGTTGCTGGCGATCAGAAAGTTGACATTATCCAAGCGGGTGTCGGTACCTGGGACATTGCGAGCGCGCGCGAGGGTTCATCTGTTGGCTGGCATACCACGGAATGGGGAGTGAAGGCTCCGGGTGCGGTGCTCTCACGTTCGGCGACGTTACCGCGTAAGGGTGGCCAAGAAGTCATGATCACGGTGTTTGTTCCTCGTGGTACACAGGAAGTCGCACCGGTCACCATTGGCGAGGGAACGGTGACGGTAACTCGCAACGGTGTACCGGTCACGGTGGGTTTCCCCGCTGCCCGGTAGTTCCCGGTCTGCTAGTTGGCTAGCCCGAGCATCTGTTCAATGTCAGCTCGGAGGGGAAGTGACTGCACCGCTCCGTGATGGGTGGCGGCCAGCGCGCCCGCAGCACTTGCCCAGCGCAAAGCCTCAGCAAATGAGTGCCCTTCATTGAGTGCGCACGCGAGCACACCGCAGAAGGCGTCCCCCGCTGCTACTGAATCGACAGGGACAATACGAAAGGCGCCAGTTTGACCCGAGCCGTTGGCATTAGCCCATACGGCGCCCTTTTCACCGCGGGTCACAATCACGTTCTTCACACCTAAATCAATCATGGAGTTGGCGGCTTCAACACAGTCCAGCATGGAGTTCAGCGGTATGTCTGTAGACGTCGCTAATTCTCGGGCTTCATGTTCATTGGGAATCAAATAGTCAACGTGCTTAAAGAGGTTGGGTGGGAAATCGCGCATGGGTGCCGGGTTAAGAATGGTGATCGCCCCGAGTTCACGTCCCACAACCACCGCCCGTTCCGTTGCGGAGAGTGCAACCTCGCCTTGCACCAGAATCACGCCAATGGTGTGCACCTCAGCTAATGCCCGCAATTGCGTCTCCACGCGATCAGGATCAACGTGCGCATTTGCGCCGCTAACAACCACAATCCGATTTGCACCGCCGGATTCAACCTCAATCACCGCGGTACCCGTGGAGTGTTCGGGATCAATGTCCACGTGATCCAGGAGTTGTTCCTCCGCGAGGACGTTCTTCAACGTAGTCCCAAAAGAATCCGCGCCCACGGCTCCGATCAACGCAACGGACGCACCCGCCCGACGCGCGGCCACGGCCTGGTTGAGCCCCTTGCCACCGGGAACCTGGTGGATCGAATCACCTAATACCGTTTCCCCTGCGTGAGGGAACTGATCCAGTGCGAGCACCAGGTCGGTGTTCAGGCTACCTACGACAACAATGAGTGCGGCGGAGCTTTGATCGGGTTGACTCACCCCGTGATACTTTCATGGTGGGAGATTTCCTGTGCAGGGAGTGTTCCCTCAGGTATTTATCAGACCGACCGTTAAGGGGAGGCAATGATCATTGCGGTGGGCTCGGATCACGCTGGCTTTGCTCTAAAAAGCGTGCTGAGTGCCTGGTTGCTGGAAACCGGTCATCAGGTTCACGACGTGGGCACATTCAGTCCCGAACGGGTGGACTATCCGGAATACGGTGCGGAACTTGGACGCGTTGTAACCAGCGGTGAGGCGGAACTCGGTATTGGCGTGTGCGGCAGTGGTCAGGGGATCTGCATGGCCGCGAACAAGGTGCACGGGGTCCGAGGAGCGGTCATTCGAACAGAGGAAGATGCGCAACTGGCTCGTGCTCATAACGATGCAAATATTGCGTGCTTGGGCGAGCGAGCCACCGACCCGGAGCTGGCCAAGCAACTAATTCAGGTATTCCTGGACACGCCATTTGATGGTGGCCGGCATGCAGCCCGGGTTGAGCAACTCAATGAGTTGACTTAAAGCCAGATTGATGGAACCGGAAAGCGGGATCTGCGTCTAAACCCCAGGTGGTTCACCACCGCAGTTAACCGACGTTAAAGGAGATCACATGATCAGGACCCGAACGGCCACCGCCACAAAAGTTGCAGCTGTAGGTGCAGCAGGTCTATTGGGCCTCGCAGTGCTAGCCGGCTGCTCCAGCAGCGAAGAGAGTGCAACAGACACCGCATCTGAAATGGCGGAGGAGAGCACACAGATGTTGCCACCGGTCATCATTGCAGCGGATCAAACGGAAGCGACCGCTGTCGTGGGAGATTTCATTGACATTCTCACTGACGACCCGGTCAACACCGTTATTGCTGTTGACAACCCCGAGGTTCTGGAAATCACCCAGGGGTATGACGACGGAAGTGCGATCTTCAATCCGGGCGGAAAGGCCTTGGCGGCCGGAACCGCCGTTGTCACGGTAACCAATCCTGACGGTTCCACACGGGAAATCACCATTGTCGTTTCCTAATCCAACTTTCTAGTAGTTTTGGCCGGTGTCGCGTCATATAGCCCTTGCCACTTGCAACGAACTTCCGGATCTTGATCCGGATGATCAACCACTGATTCGTCAGTTTGCAGAGGCAGGAGTTACCGCGACACCGGCTATTTGGTCTGACCAGACGGTCGACTGGGATCAGTTCGACCAGGTGATTGTGCGTAATACCTGGGATTACACCGATCACCTCCCCACCTTCCTTGAGTGGGTCAATTCGCGACAGAGTTGCATTCGCAATTCAGCAGAACTCATTACATGGAATACCAATAAGACGTATCTACGGGATGTCAGTGCGGCGGGGATTCCGGTTATTGACACCCAATTCATTTCGCAGAGTTCCGATGAATGGGACATTCCCTTGTCAGGTGACTATGTGGTGAAGCCATCTGTCTCCGCGGGGAGTCGAGACACCCTGCGGTTGTCGTCTGCGGATCCACAGAGTCGCGGAGTGGCTCAAGCACTTCTGGACACGATCGTGGCGTCCGGTAAGAGCGGAATGATCC
>JAIOWY010000098.1:0-6217 GCA_021741845.1 Candidatus Nanopelagicales bacterium | reverse complement strand
ATACCTAACGAAGTTGTACAGGAACGTTATGAACGTCTGGTGGCTGTTGTTAATGAGATCGCGTGGCAGGAGTATTTACAGCGCGTTGGCGATCACGTAGAAGTTCTTGTGGCACATGGAGAAGGGCGTAAGGATCGCGCCACGTCTCGCCTGTCGGGGCGGGCGGCTGACGGTAGATTGGTTCACGTCAATATGAACGGTCACAGTGCGCGCCCAGGTGATTTCGTCACAGCAACAGTGGTCACGGCCGCCCCGCACCATCTGGTTGCCGATCATATTTCCACGCGAGAAACCAGGGCCGGGGATTTATCCGAGGAACTTCCACAGGGGCCGGCTGTGATGTTAGGGATCCCGACCTTTGCCGGGTGATTTACTCCTAGCCATCGTTGGCCCAACAGCCAGTGGCAAGACGAGGCTTGCTCTTGACTGCGCACGGGCACTTGGTGGAGAGTTGGTCGGCACTGATTCAATGCAAGCCTACACAGGTCTGTCAATTGGTACGGCTAAACCAACGGCTCAGGAACTGGGTGAAGTTCCCCATCACATGATTGATATTTGGCCAATCAGTCACGCTGCTGACATTGCCGAGTTTCAAGCACGTGCGCGTTCCAGTATTGAAGATGTTTCTGCAAGGCGAAAACAGCCCATTGTTGTGGGCGGAAGTGTCCTATACATCAATGCTGTCCTTGATGACTATGTATTTCCCGGTACCGATCCCGAGGTTCGCACGTATTATGAGGCTCTCTTGGCACGGAACGGAGTGGACTGGCTATTCCAGCTCTTACGGGACCGAGACCCGCAGGCAGCAGCGGAAATCCAAGCAAATAACGCTCGCCGAATTGTTAGAGCGCTTGAAGTTATTGATATCACCGGCGAACCATTTAAAGCTCGATTGCCTGACCCCCCAATCCCGTACTATTCCGCGGTCCGGGTAGGAATAGATATTGATCGAACTGTTCTGGACCAGCTCATTGAACGTCGAGTGGATTCCATGATTGACAAAGGATTCGTCGAGGAAGTGGATTGGGCACTGTCGCAAGGGTTGCGCGATGCTGTTACCGCAAGTAAGGCTATTGGGTACTCCCACATCGTGAAAGTACTTGATGGTCAGACATCCCTAGAGGTAGCGCGAGAGGACATGATTCGCGCCACGCAGGCCTTCTCCCGAAGGCAACAACGTTGGCTGCGCCAAGATCCGCGAATCACGTGGTTCACCTACAACGATTCAGGGTTGTCAGTTCAGGTGGTCAGTCACTTCAACGAAATACTCAGTGCCCATCAGGGTGGCAAAAAGAGGCCTGGGTAGTCGACTCAGAACCGCGAGGGTACGCATACTTCCATCAGCGTGTGCTTGGGAAGCATGGGAGGCGATGGCGCTCTTTTTGCTATCAAGGTAGTCACGAACATTGATCCGATGAGTGATGTCAGCGCGCGGTGTCCAGGCGCGGGAAAACTCGGTAGCGTCGAAATCCTGCGGTGTGACGTGCAATGCCGCCGCCCATCGCACCGCTGTTGCGATCGGTTCGCGCGGCAGCGTTGCCTCGAAAAGCCGCATATTCGCTGAGTTCTGTGCAACAGCTAGTCGGGTCACGTTGTGCACCTGTATGTGGTCAGGGTGTCCATAACCACCTGAGGGGTCGTAGCCGATCACTGTGTCAACCTCTTCGACCTCTATGACCTCTCGAAGTCGATTCGCGAGATCTTCGGGTGACAGGTGGGAGAAACCAGCGCTATTTTCACCGTGAAGTCCCGAATCGGCAAAGTTCCAAGCGATCACGTGGTCGACACCGAGAATTCCGGCGGATCTGTGCAATTCATTGCGCCTGATCTGAGCCAAATTTTCGCTGAATGCGGCCGACGTCAGTCCCGCCGCGCCATCGGTGGCTACTAGCAGGATGACTCGGTGGCCATGTGCGGAAGCCTTTGCCATGGTCCCGGCGGTAAGAAGGGCTTCATCGTCGGGGTGTGCGTGAACAAACAAGAGGGTGCGCTGCAGGGCTGGAGGGGTGTTCATAGGGAGACCATTGTGGCGTAACGTCACTCCCGTG
Source organism: Candidatus Nanopelagicales bacterium (assembly GCA_021741845.1). Lineage (GTDB taxonomy): Bacteria > Actinomycetota > Actinomycetes > S36-B12 > S36-B12 > UBA4592. The sequence goes on along the minus strand of JAIOWY010000098.1, from coordinate 4,169 downwards.
CTGTCACCGATAGGCGAGGTCGTGCATATTAGCGATTGCTTCGCACCTCGAACCGGTGGAATCGAAACACAGGTGGGCAACCTGGTCGTGGCTCAACGTCAAGCAGGACTTTCTGTTCGTGTGATCACCGCCACGACAGGGGGCTCCCTTCCTGGAGTGCAGCGGGTTACCGCACCGATCCCTTTTGGGTTGCCCGTTCATCCGCGAACACGGCATGCCTTGGTGCAAGCGTTGTCCAACAACCGCCCCGGAGTTGTACACATACATATGGGCGCGACGTCGCCTTTTGCCTGGGGCGCAGTCAGGGCGGTGCGTGAGTTGAATATCCCGACGGTCATAACCGTTCACAGTATGTGGGGTGCGCTCTCGCGGTTTGGGTATCACAGTGCACGATCCTGGCTACAGGGTCCGCCAATAATCTGGTCAGCGGTGAGTGACCAAGCGGCAGTCTTTGTTGCACAAGCACTGGGTGTGCCGGTCTCAATCATGCCCAACGGAATATCCGTAGATTCTTGGGCAACTCAGGCGTCGTCCTCGCCACACTTGCGGGTAATTGGGGTGATGCGAATGGCTCCTCGTAAACGAGTCACAGCATGGCTGTCCATCATTGGGCAGGTCCAACGTAGGCATCCTGAAGTCAGTGCAACCCTGGTAGGCAGTGGACCGTTGCTTACCTACGCACAGAAATATTCCCACCGGCACGGGATCAATGTTGAATTCAGGGGGAGGCTTGATCATTCACAATTGACCAAGGAATTCGCTGATTCAGATGTATTTTTGCAGGCCTCAATCCAGGAGTCATTTGGAATCGCTGCACTTGAAGCCCGCGCGGCTGGGCTTGTGGTGCTAGCTCGAGCTGAAACGGGAACCGCATCGTTTATTGATTCGGGTATTAGCGGCTTCCTGGAAGAATCAGACGCAGGACTTGTCAATCGACTGGGTGTGCTTGCTCAACAGCCTGACATGGTGGCGGCGATCAAGCAGCATAACCAAACTCCACCCTCATTTGATTGGTCTCGGCTGGTGGATATTTCACATCGCTTATATGTCCAGGCGCAACGTACGGTGAATTAGGACAGGCATGCCCTAGTGTGGAGCAGTGGCGCGCCTTGCGGAGTTGAACTTCACCAAAGGACATGGGACTGCCAACGACTTCATTCTGGTCCCGGATCCCGACAACATGTGGCTGCCAACTGCGAATCAGGTTGCGTGGCTCTGCGACCGTCGACGTGGACTCGGCGCCGACGGTGTCATTCGGGTCGTACCCACTCGTTTCATGTCCGAATACCCAGATCTCTCGGTGGCACCCTGGTTTATGGACTACCGCAATGCAGACGGATCAGTAGCGGAGATGTGCGGTAATGGCGCCAGGGTATTTGCCCGATATTTGGTGGCGTCCGGCCTAGAGTCGGAGCGCGAATTCATTATTGCCACCCGCGCTGGTTTACATCAGGTGCAGGTACACCCAGATTTCAGTGTGAGTGTGTCCATGGGCCAGATTGCCCCCCGCGAATCCGAGGCGCCAATCAGTATCGCTATCAATGCGGAATACGGTGAATTGCCTGCCTATGGGTGTTACCTTCCCAATCCGCACGCAGTGGTATTTCTACCGGAATCAACGGATCTTTCGAGAGTGGACATCAGCAACCACAACGTGATGCCAGGGAGCGCATTCCCTGACGGTGTCAATGTGGAATTTGCCGTGGTTCGCGGTGACCACCACATTGAAATGCGGGTGATTGAGCGGGGAAGCGGGGAAACGCAATCTTGTGGGACCGGGGCATGTGCCGTTGCTTGGGCAGACATGACCCAGACCTCGCGCCCCACCACCTTCGACCGCGAGGGAGAATCAACCGAGTGGCAGATAGACGTACCCGGTGGAACTCTCTGGGTCAATTTCGATGATTCGGGGGTCTGGTTACGTGGTCCAGCTGACCTTGTTGCGCGGGGCAAAGTACTTATTCCGGCTGAATTGCTGTAATTCTCAGAGCGGCCATCAATGTCTTCTCCACAATATATTTTCGAACGTGTCAGCCTGCGGTCCAGCCCGTAGAATGGGCTCATTGTGATTCATAACGGCGATCCTCGGAAAGAGGAAATAAACGGACACGGAACCGTAGCGAATCGTGAATCGAATATTGACGTTGATTTGGAGCTTGATCAGCGATTTGGTTTGCGTCGTGTTTCCCAATTGTCCACCGAACTGCAGGATATTACTGAGGTCGAGTACCGCCAGGTCCGACTTGAGAAAGTTGTCCTTGCTGGAGTCTGGACCAGTGGAACGGTGGAGGAAGCGGAGCGTTCACTGCGTGAATTAGCGCAGTTGGCGCAAACAGCGGGTTCCGAGGTGGTTGACGGAGTTATTCAACGGCGAGACGCCCCCGACCCTGCTACTTATTTGGGTTCTGGAAAGGTTCAAGAGTTGGCGGCCATTGTTGCGGTCACAGGTGCCGACACTGTCATTTGTGACGGAGAGCTCACCCCTGGGCAACTTCGTCAGCTCGAGTCAATCGTCAAGGTGAAAGTCGTAGATCGCACCTGGCTGATTTTGGATATTTTCGCACAACATGCCCGGAGCAGGGAGGGCAAAGCGCAAGTATCGCTCGCGCAGATGCAATACCTGCTGCCCCGTTTACGGGGTTGGGGTGAATCCCTCTCGCGCCAGGCTGGTGGTCGCGCCGGTGGTGCGACGGGCGGCGTGGGTACGCGAGGTCCTGGCGAAACAAAGATCGAAACAGACCGACGGCGTATTCGTGCTCAGATGTCTAGGCTCCGCCGGCAACTCAAGGAACTAGAAAAAACTCGCCTTACTCAACGAGGAGCGCGGGAACGTTCGGGGATACCCACTGTAGCCCTCGCTGGATATACGAATGCGGGGAAGTCGAGTCTGCTGAACACATTAACCGGGGCAGGTGTTCTGGTGCAAAATGCGTTGTTTGCGACGTTGGACCCCACAGTGCGAAAAGTGCAATTACCAACTGGAGGTGAGTTCACACTCGCCGACACAGTGGGATTTGTTCGACACCTGCCGCACGACCTCGTAGAAGCCTTTCGTTCCACCCTCACGGAAGTTCAACATGCTGATCTGATCGTGCACGTTGTCGATGCATCAGATGAGGATCCATGGGGGCAGATTGCGGCAGTACATGAAGTACTTTCTGATATCGGTGCTTCCGTTATCCCCGAACTCATTGCAGTCAACAAAATTGATATTGCAGATCCAGTCACACTGAGCTCCCTTCGAGCGAGCCTGCCTAGTGCAGTTTTTTTGAGCGCGCGCACTGGCGAAGGTGTCGAGGAGCTACTCGCATCGATCCCTGCGATGTTGCCTCATCGATTACACCCGATAAAAGCGTTTATCCCGTACTCAAGCGGAGACCTATTGGCCAAGATTCATGAATATGGCGAAAATGTGGTGGTGGATCACGGTGATCAAGGATCGAACGTGACGGCAGACGTGAGTGAGCCGCTGCTCGCGGAGATCGAGTCACGTGGATTTGCACGGATAGAGGGACCTGGGTGAATGCTACGCAGGAGCCAATTTCCGCTTCAGATCTTTTGGATTCGGTTGTCCGGTTCAGTGGTGGAGATGTTCGCGGTGGTCAAGTTGAGATGGTTGAGCATGTTGCAGAAGCAATAGCACAGCATGAACATCGCATTATTCAGGCTGGGACCGGGACGGGAAAATCACTGGGATACCTAGTCCCTGCTGCCGCGCATTCACTGAACTCCAAGGAATCGACTGTTGTTGTGTCCACGGCCACACTCGCCTTGCAGCGCCAACTTGTGGAAAAAGACCTTCCGCTTCTGGCTCAATGTGTCTCCGAGGAATTCGGCAAGGAACTGACTTATGCGGTGCTCAAGGGACGCAATAATTATGTATGCCTGCAGAAGTTGCATTCTGCGATCCCTGACCCCGATCAGGATGCATTATTTGAGGAATCACCAACTTCGCTCGGTGTTCAAGCGCGCCTTGTGCGGGAATGGGCTGAGTCAACACAGTCGGGGGACAGGGATGAATATCGGGAAGACATTGATGCTCGGGTATGGAGGGGTTTCTCTGTCTCACGACGAGAATGTGTGGGGGAGAGTAAATGTGCCTTTGGCCAGGAATGCTTCACTGCACAAAGAAGGGCACAGGCAGCGCAGGCAAACATAGTGGTTACCAA
>JAIOWY010000097.1:0-6246 GCA_021741845.1 Candidatus Nanopelagicales bacterium | reverse complement strand
CGTACTTCATGCAGTTTCCACCCTCACATTTCACCGTGCGCGGACATGCCGGTAGGCACCTAAGCGTTCAAGAATATTGGGCAAGTCTGTATTTCCGAAGCCGAATGGTCAACCCTGTGATAACAAATCGACCTCGATCTACTCCTCGAGGTGACCGAGGCGCCCGCACATGACGCTGCGCACCGCCCCCGTGGGGCGATGCGCAGCGTCGAAAAGGGAAACCCGAGGGTTTAGTTGATTGTGCGCGACCTCATTAAGCGTCGTCTTCGGAGAGTAAGGAACGAGTCCGGTTGGGATCAATCTGGATACCTGGGCCCATGGTGGAGGACACGGTGGCTTTCTTGATGTAGCGACCCTTGGAGGAGTTGGGCTTCAAGCGCAGGATTTCATCGAGCGCCGCACCGTAATTCTCCACCAATTGCTCCGGGCTGAAGGACGCCTTCCCAATGGGAAACTGCAGGTTGGCGTGCTTGTCCACCCGGAATTCGATCTTTCCGCCCTTGATGTCGCCAACAGCCTTGGCCACATCCATGGTGACGGTACCTGTCTTGGGATTGGGCATGAGGCCACGAGGACCGAGCACCTTGCCCAGGGTTCCGACCTTGCCCATGAGGTCTGGGGTACACACGGCGGAATCGAAATCGGTCCAGCCACCGGCAACCTTGGCGATCAGGTCATCAGAGCCGACATAGTCGGCGCCGGCCGCACGGGCTTCATCAGCTTTGTCACCGTTCGCGAACACCAAAACGCGAGCGGTCTTGCCGGTGCCGTGCGGGAGGTTCACGGTTCCGCGAACCATTTGATCGGCCTTGCGAGGATCCACACCTAGGCGCATAGAAACCTCGACGGAGGAATCAAACTTGGTGGTGGTGGTGTCCTTGACCAGTCGAGCTGCCTCGAGTGGTGAGTACAAACGTTCGGCTTCAACTTTTTCAGCTGCTGCCCGGTATGCCTTACTGCGCTTCATGTTCTGCTCCATTTCTCACTGCAGGTATTTCCTGCATGCAGGGTGTGGTTGACGAGCCGCGCTGGCTCTCCCACGACGTGCTTTGTGAATTGTTGGAATTACGCCGAAACAGTAATTCCCATTTGACGTGCGGTGCCCTCAATGATCTTCATGGCGGCGTCAATGTCATTAGCGTTGAGATCAGGCATCTTGGTTTCAGCGATCTCGCGCACCTGTGACTTGGTAATGCTGCCAGCCTTGACCGACTGAGGTGTTCCCGAACCCTTCTCGAGGCCAGCGGCCTTGAGAATCATGCGGGAAGCTGGCGGAGTCTTGAGTACAAAGTCGAATGAACGATCTTCGTAGACGGTGATCTCCACCGGAACAATGTTGCCCTTTTGGGATTCTGTTGCAGCGTTGTAGGCCTTGCAGAAATCCATGATGTTCACACCATGCTGGCCCAGTGCGGGACCAACGGGTGGTGCGGGGTTGGCTGCGCCAGCGGGAATTTGCAGCTTGATCATTCCGCTGACCTTTTTCTTCGGTGCCATGGTGTTTCCTTCTGTTTTTGTTGGTGTTGAGTAGGGACGTGTTGTGGGTTTTTCTTAGCCAGCGTCAATCTGGCTGAACGCAAGTTCAACCGGAGTTTCGCGCCCAAAGATCTCGACCAGGCCGGTGACCTTTTGAGCTTCCAGGTTAATTTCCGAGATGGTGGCGTGCAGGGTGGCGAATGGGCCGTCAACAACGGTGACGGAATCGCCCACATTGAAGTCAACGCTGATCGGAGCCGCTGAGGCAGCAGCACCGCCGCCACCTTTGCCACCGGTGCCAGCGACCGCAGCTTTTTTCTCCGGTTCTGGCGCCAGAATGGCAATAACTTCGTCGAGGGACAGTGGCGCGGGGCTGTGACCATTACCGACAAATCCGGTGACGCCTGGGGTGTGGCGAACAACGCCCCATGATTCGTCGGTCAGATCCATGCGAACAAGAACGTATCCCGGGAATTTATTGCGGCGAACCTGCTTGCGCACACCGCTCTTAATCTCGGTGACTTCCTCCATGGGAACTTCCACCTGGAAGATGTAGTCCTCCATGTTCAGCGTGGTAGCACGCGCTTCCAGATTTCCCTTGACTTTGTTTTCGTAACCGGAGTAGCTGTGAATGACGTACCAGTCGCCGGGTGCGTGGCGCATGGAGAGTTTGAACTCCTCCAACGGGTCAAGCTCTTCAGCGATTTCTTCAGCTTCAGCATTCGCCTCAACAGCTTCTGCTTGCGCAACAATGTCCTCTGCCTCGGCAACTACTTCCGCTTCAGCGATCGCTTCCGCGACAATTGCTTCCTCGGCGATCGCGAACGGATCGACATAGGAATCAGAACCAGGCTGGTCCTCTTGCGGTGCAAATTCATCTGACACGGGGGTCAATCTCCTTCAGCGTTTCCTGCGTGGTGGGGGTTCACATCTCAATGGTCTAACCAAATACGAAGAGAACTCCCTGGGTAAAGACGTAGTCGTACAGTGCAATGATTCCGGACATCAGCAAAACGAAGAACAAGACAACGATGGTGTAGTTGACCAACTCGTTACGGGTTGGCCAAATAACCTTGCGAAGCTCCACGACCACCTGGCGAATGAACAGGGCAAGCCGGGAGAAGATGTTCTTTTTCTCCGCACCAGAGCCGCCGCGGCCGCCATCTGGCTTCGCGTCGGTATCAACCATGTTCACTCCACTCGCTGAGTCGTGTACTTGTTCGTGCTGTCGTGCTGGGTTGTGCACCGGTTTGCACCGGTCCGCAGGGCCGAAGGGACTTGAACCCCCAACCGCCGGTTTTGGAGACCGGTGCTCTACCAATTGAGCTACAGCCCTGTGGAAGGCATGCTTACGCAGACCTACCGCGAGGAGTGAGTGTACGTGCCACCCCTCTCCGCGGCGGTGTCCGGGTCGCCGGATCGGGTTTTCCCCACCCGATTCTTGCCCTCCGTCAACTGTTGCCACTAGATACTGCTCCCATGAGCAATCACCCCATGGACACTCCGCCCACGAATACTCCGCCCACGAAGTCGGAAACCGTCAGCCCCCGCCCCTCCGCCATTCTGATGTGGCTCACCTATCTCGTGGGCGGGATTGGCTTCTTTATTGGCACGTTCACCCTCCAATCTGATCCACCTTCGCTCTCCGTGGCCGCCCTCCTGGCGGTCACCGCCACGGGGGTGCTGTCTTTTTTTCGTCATGCGGTGTTCAACCGGTCTGATGCCGTGCGCGGGGGCTGGGACTACGGAATGCGGAACAACTTCCAAATTGAGGTGGGTCTAGCCAACCTGGCCTGGGGCGTTTTTGCTGCCCTCGCGGTGATCCTCGACTGGAGCTTGATGGCCGTGGCGAGTTCCTTCCTCGTCAGCGGCTTGTATTTTGCCTTTGTCACCATTTTTGTCGTGGTGACCGGTGATATCAAGGATCGAAAAATCGGACCACTGATTGGCATTGCCGTGTGGGCACTCATGGTTCTGGGCATGGGGTGGATGGGAATCTCCGCAGCAACAAGCTGATGGCATGATTGCGTTATGGCTGAGCTCCCTCGCATATCCCGTCGTATAGGTGCCATTGCTGAATCGGCCACATTGGCTGTTGACGCCAAGGCAAAGGCACTTGCCGCAGCTGGGCGTCCCGTCATTGGGTTTGGTGCGGGAGAACCGGACTTTCCTACCCCGGATTACATTGTTGAAGCCGCCGTGGCGGCCTGCCGCGAAGTGAAGTGGCACCGCTACACACCCGCTGGCGGCTTACCCGAACTGAAGGAAGCAATCGCCGCTAAAACTGCCCGTGACTCCGGCTACTCCGTGACCGCCGCTCAAGTGCTGGTGACCAATGGCGGCAAGCAAGCGCTGTACAACGCTTTTGCCACTCTGCTGGATCCTGGTGACGAGGTTCTACTTCCCGCTCCCTACTGGACCACCTATCCCGAATCGATCATGTTGGCTGGTGGAAAGCCGGTGATTGTCATGACCGACGAGGCGTCCGGCTATCTCGCGAGTGTTGAGCAGCTGGAATCGGCACTCACCCCGAACACCAAAGCGCTGGTCTTTGTCTCCCCGTCCAACCCGACCGGTGCCGTGTATCCCCCGGAACTCGTCAAAGCCATTGGCGAGTGGGCGCTGGCCAAGGGAATCTGGGTGATCACCGACGAAATCTACGAACACTTGGTGTACGGCGATGCGCAATTCGCATCCATGCCCGCTCTGGTACCGGAACTCGCTGATCGCACCGTGGTGGTCAATGGTGTTGCCAAGACGTACGCCATGACCGGATGGCGCGTTGGCTGGATGATCGCACCAACAGACGTCACCAAGGCGGCCACGAATCTGCAATCCCATGCCACCTCCAACGTGGCGAATGTTTCTCAGGTCGCTGCACTGGCCGCGGTCAGTGGCAATCTTGATGCCGTCAATGAAATGAAGGTGGCATTTGATCGACGCCGCCTGCTGATTGTTGATTTACTCAACGCCATACCCGGTGTGACCTGCCCAACGCCGGAGGGTGCGTTCTACGCCTACCCCTCAGTGAAGGGCCTCATGGGAACAAGCATCGATGGAACAGTGGTTAATTCCTCCAGCGAGTTGGCAAATGTGATCCTGGACAAGGTGGAGGTCGCCGTTGTCCCGGGCGAAGCATTTGGCACACCGGGGTATCTGCGTTTGTCCTATGCCACCTCGGACGACAAGATCACCGAAGGACTGGCCCGCATGCACGAGCTACTGAAGTCAGCGAACTAGTTCACTCACACTGCAGTTCAGTAAGACTGGCTCGACTTCAAGTTCAATCCCCCATGCATCAAAAACTCGTTGTCGCATGTGGCCGGCAAGTTCTAACACTTGCGCGGCCGTCCCAGAGTGAGTGTTGGCAATGGCGAGTGAATGATTAGCGGAAACACGAACATCCGATTCACCCAGCCTGAAACCTTTCGTGATACCCGCCTGCTCAATGAGCCACGCCGCACTCAACTTGACGTGCGTGGATACGCGAGGGTCATGCGCTTTGAGCGCGTAACTCGGACAACCCTCCGGCGCCATGTTGTGCGGCACAGTCGGGTTAATGAAGAAGGACCCGGTGCTGTTGGAGTCGGCATCTGCCGAGTCAAGGACCATGCTTTTCGCGCCGCGCAGTGCCAAGACGGATTCGCGCACCGCCTGCGCATCAACCGTGTCACCCACGGCAACACCCATAATCTCGGCGAGCTGGGGATACACAACATCAATGACAGTGGTGGGAAGCAAGGTGAAGGTCACGCCCAGCACCACGTAACGTTGTGGGGTCCGCTTGAACACACTGGTGCGGTACCCGAAGTCGCAGTCCGCTGGCTCCAATTCCATCTGGTACAGAGTTTCTCGATCAAGAACCGTCACACGGTGAATGACATCAGCGATTTCCATGCCGTACGCGCCAATGTTTTGAATGGGTGTAGCCCCAACGGAACCAGGAATACCCGACAGTGGCGTGAATGCTCCATACCCTCGCTCGACAGCTTGCTGCACAAACGAATCCCAGTTCTCTCCCGCGGACACACGAACCGTGCTTTCACCCCATTCGATGCCGGTAGTCGCCACCACAATGACTGTGCCCGGGAAGTATTGATCAGAACAAACAACATTGCTGCCACCACCAACAATGAGGGTCGGGCTGGCCAGGTGGGAACATTCACTGACTAATTCCACGAGCTCGGGCTCGGTGGTGACCCGAATAATGCGATCGGCGCCCCCGCCCACTCTGATGGTGGTCAACTCGCGGAGCGAGGTGTCGAGGAATTCAACCGCCATGGGAACTAGTCACCTCCGACAGAATGGAGAATGTGGTTCTTGCCTCGGTAAGACTGCAGCAATCTGTCGTACGTCTTTTTGCTCTGCTGATCACGGTACTCGGGATCTGAGTCGTGGTAGCCATGGTGCCGCTCTTGGTGCACAGGTAAGTCCACGGCCGGCACAACCACGTCATGTCCGGCGGCCCGCAGAGCAAGTGACCACTCCATGTCAGCATTTCGATAGAACTTAGCTTTCGGGTGCGGACCAATCTCGCGTGCAACACCGCGCCGCATCAGCATGTAGTAACCCAGGACAGCATCTACCGAGCCAGCAGGGGCATCGACAAAACTGCGCCATTCGTCTTCGGTATTGACATTCACTCCGCGCCAACCGGTAAGAGCCACTGACGAGTCATGGAATACCGTCAATAAAGGCGTGAGGGAATCGCCGTCCCAGATTGTCGACAGATCCATGACACCGATGTACTCGCTGTCGGCCATCTCAATA
>JAIOWY010000096.1:0-6315 GCA_021741845.1 Candidatus Nanopelagicales bacterium | reverse complement strand
TACACAGGGTGGCTCGACGCGCAGTCCCCCGGGGAGTCATTCGCGGACCGTTTTCGTCATGGACTCCGCACCGGGGCCGGGTACTTCGAACTGGTCGGCTTTATCGCCGCCACTGCTGTGTCCTTTCGGGAGACTCAACCCGAATTGCTTAAGGCACTCAAGAAACACGTACTTGGGCCTCGCGAAAAAGCGATTGCAGGTTTTCTAGCAGAGGGTCAACGGGCCGGAGTTTTCCGACCTGACGTCCAAGCGTCTGCACTCGCCGCTGCTGATCTAGGAATTTTCACCATGGTCGCCATGGGTCAATTTGCCCTCGGTCGGGGTGAGACACGGGTTGAACGCTTATTCGCCCAGTACTGGCCACTGATGGCGACATCCGCATACATCAACGATTAACCAACCGCTTTACCAAAGCATTACAATCCCCTTACCTTTATTTGACAGTTCTGACTGTCATTTATGAAAAAAGAAGCGTACCCTCGTTGGTATGACAACACATAGAACGAGTCGACGGTGGTTCGTCACCGGTGGGTCCATGGCAACGGTCCTCGTTGCCGCTGCTTTGGGATCCCCCGTTGCTGCAACCGCTGCGACCGATACAACTAATAATCCGATCACAACGACAGCGGGTTCAACACCGGAAACGCTGTCCGAATGGGCCACTCCAGAAAGTTCGGTGGACGAACCCGTTGCCCGAATCCTTGAGGGGGTGGAAACAAAGGAAAAAGTCACCGTCGTGTCAGTGTTCAACATTGACGGTAAACCCGTTGTGGAGACAATTGATCACACCCGACGCGTGGATGCAGCACGGGACGTGTTGGACAGTCAACAAGACCCGCGACTAGTCAGCGTTGAAGTGGACACCCCGGTCAGTCTTTTCGATGACGCAGTGGTCGAGGCCCAAGCGTCGAACGACTCCCGACGAGGAGAGTTGTGGGGCCTGGATCGCGTTCAGGCTGAGTCCCTCTGGGGAATCACTCGCGGTGCGGGCATTGACGTTGCGGTGATTGACACCGGTGTTTCGGAGCATGAGGACTTACAAGGCGCATTTGGACCGGACATCAATATTGTCAATGGTGGGTCCGGGCGCATTGACGGTCACGGACATGGAACCCACGTCGCTGGCACCATTGCGGCAACCGCCGACAACGGCATTGGGGTTGCGGGCGTCGCACCGGATGCGCGCATCATGCCGGTCCGGGTGCTCGACGATCGCGGAGCCGGCAGCGCTGGTGACGTGGCCAAGGGAATTATCTGGTCGACCGACAACGGCGCCGAGGTGATCAACATGTCCCTCGGCGGACCTTCACCGTCGACCGCCATGGAGAAAGCTGTCGAGTACGCAATCGGCCGCGGTGTCACCGTTATTGCCGCGAACGGCAATAACGGACCGGGTGCCGCTCCGTCCTATCCCGCTTCTTATGACGGCGTGGTTTCCGTCGGCGCCACCACGGTAGATGATCAACGAGCCTCCTTCAGCTCGGAAAACGCTATCGTGGACATTGCTGCTCCCGGAGCAAATATTTTGTCGACCCTGCCAGGCAACAGGTATGCCGCGTGGAATGGAACGTCCATGGCGACACCGCATGTCGCCGGTGTGGCAGCGCTTCTGCATTCCCATGCACGCGCAACCAATCAGAACGCGACAGTTTCTACGCTGATGACTGCTACCGCGCAAGATCTCGGTGCTCCCGGCTGGGACTCGAGCTTTGGTCAGGGCATGGTTGACCCGTTGGCGGCACTCAAGACTCTGTCAACAGATGACTCAGCTCCAGGTGTGCCTACTGACCTCGCTGCCACCTCCACGTGGTGGAGTCGAGCGAATGTCACGTGGCAATTACCAACGTCAGGTCCGGCTGTTGCATCCACCATCATTTCCTTTGCGGATGGATCACCGGCGTGTCTCGTTGCCGCACCCAAGACCACCTGTGAAATTGCCGGTCTGGCACCTGATACCGAATACACGTTGACGGCCAGTGCTGTTGGCCTGCTGCGTGGATCCGAATCCAGCGCGCCTATCACCGTGCGTACACCAACTCGTCCTGATTTTGCGGGAGATACCAAATTCACCGCCACCGAGTTGGATATCAGTAAACCCATAGATGAGTTACTTGATAACGAATCGGATGCGGACTGGTTTACCTTTACCCTCACCGATCAAGTGGATTCACCGGATATCTACCTGACCAATTTGCCCAGCAATTACGACATCAAGTTGTACAGCCTGCGCAAGAACGACACGATCAATGACAAGCTCAATCCCATTTGGATCGGCCAAAACACGGGTACCGCAGATGAAAAAATGGGTGCGCGTTTCTGGTACTGGGATCCGGGCACGTATTTGATCGAGATCGTTCGCGGTTATAACGGTGTGGCTAATGAAACCCAGCCCTACCGACTGCAGGTGTTTGCCGACAAGACAACACCTAAGCCGGAGCCAACTCCAACACCCACACCAACACCTGAACCCACCCCTACTCCCACACCAACACCAGGGACACCTGCACCAGCTCCCGGTGTTCCGGGTGACAGCCGTTCCGGTGCGGGTCAACTGCCCGAGTCCCTCTCGGTGAGTTCCACCATGCGTTCCACCTCAGATAAGCAGTGGTGGACACTGACAGCGCAGACAGCGGGTACGTACAGTGTTCGCCTGCACAACCTCCCGAGTCCTTATGCACTCGCTGCGTATTCACCGGGTGGAAGTAGTTCAACATCCAGCTCCAACCTCACGGATCGGGTGATCACCCGGAACCTGAGCAAGGGTGCGCGGATGGACATCCTGGTGGAGGTGCGTAACGGCAAGGTCAACACAACGGCTCCGTATTCACTCACGGTGAGCGCACCAGCGTCAGCGCCCGTTCCGGAGCCAACACCGACACCGGAGCCAACACCGACACCGGAACCAACACCAACACCGGAACCAACACCGACACCGGAACCAACACCGACACCGGAACCAACACCGACGCCGGAACCAACACCGACGCCGGAACCGACACCTGCGCCGGAACCGACACCTGCGCCGGGGTACCCAACCCCGGGCGATGATCAAGCTGGTGCCGCGCCGATTCCGGAATCAGGCTCGATTCAATCGGTAATGCGTTCGGCAACGGATGTTCAGTGGTGGTCATTCATTGCGGCAGCCGACGGCCAGTATGAAGTTCGGCTTACAAATCTGCCACGGAACTACGGGCTCGCTGCCTACTACCCCGGTGGTAGCACAAGCACAACGAACTCCGGAACGGGCGATCGGGTGAAAACCCTCTCCCTGAAGGCCGGTCAGAAGGTGACTATCAAGGTGAGTGTGGGGTCCGGTGGCTTCAGTGCAACCGATCCCTACCGAGTCACAGCCTCGAAGGTCGGCTAAAACCGGGTAGCAGTTCAGACATAAAGGCACGTGGTGGGGAGTTTTCAACACTCCCCACCACGTGTTTATGTACCACCACATTCGAGGATCAGATCTCTAGAAGAATCCGCTCAGCCGACTTACCTTCCACCAGGTCTTGTGCGTGGGCAATTTCCGACAGCGGAAGCACACGTGTGGGTGGTGCCGTGAGAGCACCTGCTGCCAAGGCCTGTTCCGTGAGGCGAACGGACTCGGCGAATTTCTCGGGATTCACCGTGTACAACAACATAAACTCAATGGTCACGCCTGCCGTCATGAGTGCGCGACGCGGGAGAACTGGATCGGGCCCATCTGCCGCATAAGAAACAATCTTCATTCCGGGTTGGGCAATGGCAATATCGTTGTCAAGATTCGCGGCGAGGTTGACTTCAATCACTCGATTGATGTCAATGTCACGTAATTCCGCAGCAACATTCTGTGTCACATAGTTGATAACAACATCTGCGCCTGCTGCACGAGCAACTTCTGCCTTGCTCTCACTGCTCACCGTTGTGTAGACGCGAGCACCACCCCACGTGGCCAACTCAATTGCGCAGCGGCCGACCGCTCCTGCTCCCCCTGTCACCAAAATATTGTGACCCTCAATCGGTCCATCAGAAAAAAGACAGTAGGCGGCAGTAACCGCAGGCACACCCAGGGTCGCACCTAGCTCGAAGGACACAGATGCCGGCAACGGACGAGCAAAATCGGAATCGACAATGCAGTACTCAGCTGCAGTTCCGTATCTACTTCCCTTGGCTGCGAGCATCACCCACACGCGTTCACCAATGCGTTGCGGGCTCACTCCGTCACCTACCGCGTCAATCACTCCCGCACCATCATGATGCGGCATCTGGAATCCATTGATCACCGCTGCCACGGCACCCGCGCGGCTCTTGACGTCTGTCGGATTGATTCCAGAAAAAGCAATCTTCACTCTCACTTGCCCCGCGCCGGGGTGCGGAGTTTCAACATCACCAAGAATGAACACCTCGGAGGCAGATCCATGCTTCTCGTATCGGGCTGCAAACACATGAATAACCTATTCGATCGGACCGCTGCCAATGTTAGGTTCACCCGAAACCTGCACCACATGAAATGCCCCGATATCGCACTCTTGCAATATGAAGCAAATTCAATACATTTGTTTCGCTTTAGCCTCGTGAGTGGCAACATCCCTTTTCCGTTGCCACCGTCCACCTAGTGACCGGCTAACACCATCGGTATGCTCTCCCTTGCGTTAATTCGCCTCTGTAGCTCAGTGGTAGAGCAACCGCCTTGTAAGCGGTAGGTCGTCAGTTCAATCCTGACCGGAGGCTCGTACTGATTTATCCCGTTGGATTACTGATAATCGCTGCAACGGTGCGTTCAGCCGCCTCAAGTGCGCCTTCGATATGACCGGCAAAAGTTTCCGCTGTTTCAGTAGATGACCAGTGCAGTCGTCCACCCAGTGTCGGCTGGCGATACACCGAGTGTCCGAATAACCCGTAGTTAGGCGAGTCCCCTGTGCTCGGTGGTGTGGTCCACTTCTCTTGACTCCAGTCTTCAATGATTAATTCGATGGGTTCAGCCGCGTGAGCGCCGAACATGCGGACAAGTTGTTCGCGAATGTCGGTCTCGATATTGGCATGCATCGACGCGGCGCGCGCAAATCCAAACAGGGCTGCGGGATTCCCTTCTGGACCGGACATGTCGTGAATTTCTGCCAACGGACCACGCCGACTGATGGCTGCGCCGGCAAGACCTGCACGCCTCCAGAAAGGATCGCTAAAACGGGCAACAACTTTGACGGAGTCACCCATCCACACTGGTGTGCGCCGTGCGACATCAATCAGATCCGCCGGGACGTCAGCTGGCAGGGAGATCCCATGCACAGCCAGTGCGGGCGGAAGTGCCACGACCACGTGATTCGCCGTCCACGTTGTATCCCTCGCGCTCACGGTTAGATCCGCGCTGATCGCGCTGACTGGCTGGTCGAGCTCCACTACCCCGGGCGGCAACTGGCGCGCAAGTGCTGCGGCGAGCTCTGCCGTTCCGCCCACGACCCGATACGAAGGAACGTCAATGGGATTTCCTGGGTACTGCTGCACACCTGCAGGGTCATCAATAATCGCGTCCCCCGATCGGTATTGCTCAAATGTGGCGACCCCGAGTCGTTCCGCCAATGCGGCAACCCGGCGTTCCCCCGGCCAGAACCAGGATGCGCCACGGTCAAGTGGTGAGCCGAACAGACGTCCGCCCACACGGGACCGAGCCTCTACCACCGTGACGGTGAGCCCCGCCCGCAGTAACCGATCCGCCACCGACAACCCACTGATGCCCGCGCCAATCACTACAACGTCCATCCGCTCGCCCATAGCGGGAGTGTGGCACGGAACGCTGTGAACACTCGTCGTCAGCGCGTGCCGTGCGTAGTGTTGGGTTGTGAGCAGCACAGAGAATCGAGAAGTGTTTACTCGATCTGCTGCTGAACCCACGGAGATCATCTCCTACGGGAGCGACGCCGACCAGGTGCTCGACATGTACGGATCGAATGGTCCCGTCGTGGCGTTGGTGCATGGCGGATTTTGGCGGCCGGAGTACAACCGGTTGCACACTCGACCGACGGCCGCTGCCCTCGCCCAATCACTGGATGCGCGCGTTGCCAATATCGAGTACCGACGGATTCCCGGTGACCCGGATGCCTCCGTCCGCGACGTTATTGCCGCAGTGCACTACCTCGCCACTGCGCACGGTGCCCCCATCCTGCTGGTCGGTCACTCGGCTGGCGGTCACCTGGCCCTCTGCGCCTACGCGCAGGCGCCGCTCGTGACGCACGGTGTTGTTGCACTAGCTCCGGTGAGTGACCTCGCTCTAGCGGCGGAGTTAGATCTCGACCAGGGTGCCGTTGCTGATTTCCTTGGTGCTCCGGCCCAGGATCGACCGGATCT
>JAIOWY010000095.1:0-6521 GCA_021741845.1 Candidatus Nanopelagicales bacterium | reverse complement strand
GACGATTTCCAGTCACTGAATGTGGTTTCCACCGTGGGAGCTGCGATCCTGGGTGTTTCCACCTTCTTCTTCCTGTGGAATGTGCTCAAGACATGGAAGACCGCTCCCAAGGTGACCGTTGATGATCCGTGGGGCTGGAGTGGATCCCTCGAGTGGGCAACTTCGTGTCCACCACCGCGTCACAACTTCACCTCACTACCACGCATCCGTTCGGAACGACCGGCCTTTGACTTACATCACCCTGAATTGGCTGATCACCCTGCGGTGCGCCCGGCGGCCTTGGCGAGTGAGGCAAACAAATGAAGATAGAGGGTTTGCTTTTTGTCCTCGGATTCGTTTTCTACTCCGTGGTTGCGGCTGTGTACTGGTACCTCAGCCGCGACGAAGTAGGTACCACCGCCCTAGCGCTCACCGGAGCTCTGGCTTTCCTCGTGGCGTTCTACTCGCTGTACACATCCAAGCGGGTGTATCCGCGTCCCGAGGATCGCCTTGACGGTGAGATCGACGAAGCCGATCCTGAGTACGGCTTTTACAGCCCCCACTCGTGGTGGCCCTTAGCCGTTGCTTTGTCGGCCACGATGGTGGTTTTCGGATTGATCTTTGCTGTGTGGCTGATTGTGCTCGGAGTTGCCGCGCTGGTGGTGGCACTCGTTGGCTGGCTATTTGAGTACTACCGGGGCGAATTCGCCCACTAGTTCGTCACCATTGGCTCATATCGTGTGGGGGAACATGCGCCGTGTCCGCGTTGCGGAACCGAATCTGCCTCAGGCGAGTCGTAGTATCGTGACCAGATTCTGTCCGTCAATGATTGTGGAGTAGCCGTGACTTCCCCCAGAGCCACCACAGTGATTATTGCCAGCAGCGCGCTGCTGCTCGGCGTGACCGCCTGCACGCCCACCATGACGGTGTCGACAGTGCCGGTAGACCCAGCCCCGATTGTGCAGTTGAGTGCCTTCCCTGCGTCCAGCGCCCCGGTGGAACCCGATACTCAGATTCACGTACAAGCTGAGCAAGGCGTACTTACTGATGTGATGGTGCAGGGCCCTGATGGACCAGTAGCGGGAATCCTGTCAGAGGACGGTACGCAATGGACCGCTTCGGGTGGACCGTTGGAGTACGCCAGTTCCTATTCGGTCGTCGCCACAGGTGCGGATTCCCGAGGCCGTTCGGAGACAATTTCGGAAACCATTACCACCGTGCAGCCCGATAAATTTTTCCGCGCGAGCGCATCGCCATCAGCGGGGGAAGTGGTCGGTGTTGGAATTCCGATTGTGGTGACTTTCAATAAGAAGGTCGACAACAAAGCAGAAGTTGAACAAGCTTTAGAAGTCCGCACCACAACACCCGTTCTCGGTGCATGGGCCTGGGTCAGTGACCGGGAAATTGAATTCCGACCTAAGGATCTGTGGCCAGGGAATACTCAGGTGGAGTTGGCCATGAACCTCATGGGGGTTGAGGCGAAACCTGGCGTATTCGGCAAGACGAATGTCACTGAGTCATTTACCTACCGTTCCGCTGTTGTGAGCATTGTCGATGCCGCGGAGCACACCATGGACGTTTATCGTGATGGTGAGCTCATTCGAACAATCCCGGTGACTACGGGAAAGCCTGGTTTTGAAACACGATCCGGAACAAAGGTTTTGTTGAGTAAAGAGCGGTCTCGGATTATGGACGCCGCAACTGGTGGCACAAACACTTCGGATCCGGAGTACTACCGGGTCAACGCCGAGTACGCCATGCGCCTGAATTACACCGGGGAGTTTGTCCACGCTGCGCCGTGGAGTACCGGTAGCCAAGGGAGCGCGAATGTGTCGCACGGGTGTGTGGGAATGAGCACTGCCGATGCGCAATGGTGGTGGACGGAGAACAACATAGGCGACGTCGTCATTGTTGAAAACACTTCTCGTATACAGGCCAATGATGGAAATGGAATTACCGTGTGGAATGAGCCGTGGACGCAGTGGCTCTCACGCTCGGCTTCTGGTGCGCAATTCACCAAACCCTTACAGGGTGTTTCTGCACCTGTAGTTGGCTAAACGGCATTCACGCTCACGCGCGTTCCACTTAACACCGCGGTTCCGCCGAGTGGATCGATATTGGCCACACTCACCAACCGGTTGACGTTGAATTCCGCCCAACCGTGGGGAATACAGACGCACCCTTCGGTGACACCGTCGGTGATCTCCAACGGAATGACTATTTCACCGGTGGCATTAGAAACTCTCACCTGTGTGGCATGGGTTAAGGCGAGTCGGTCAGCATCCTGCGGGCTGATCTGGGCTGTGGGGCGGTTGGATCCACCATGCAAGGTCGCTATGTCTTTCATCCACGAGTTGTTGCTCCGAAGTTGGCGTCGGCCGATCAGAAGTAGTTGGGCGTTCCTAGGCTCCGGGGGTGAACTGACCAGGGGTGCCAAGGTGACCAGCTGTTCCAGCAAGACTGACGGTGCCAGTTCAATCTGCCCGGTGGGTGTTCGCAGCACATCAGGTAGACGGGGCTCCATGGCACCGAGATCAATGCCATGCGGAGCGTCGATCAGCGATTGCAGGGTGAGTTGATCTCCGTACGGACCGGAGCGAATACGTAAATCAAGAATTCGATCAACACCTCTATGTGGCTCCACCAGTGCGAGAACGTCGGACACCTCCCGCCCGTACAAACGAGAAGCCGGATCTGCTACTGCTTGGTTGGCCACGGTCATGGCGACAAAATCGTCCACCTGATCGGCAGTGCGTTCATTCCCCGCCGTGATTCCAAGGGCTATTCCGGCAAGCGTGAGCAGCAGTTCGGCTTCATCCATTTCGCCGTCGGGCACGGGAAACACGGCTGGGGAGTACCGACCTTGGTTCCGAACGGCCAAGTTATTAAAAACAACATCGTGATGTGCTCGGGTGAGCGGCGATGCCACGGGCAGGACAAGGTCGGCTAGCTCACTGGTTGCTGTGAGATACGGATCAATGGAAATCATGAGGTCCAGCGAGGTCAGCGCCGCACGCAGCCGATCACTGTCCGGTGTCGACACCAGCGGATTTCCACCAACAATCACCATGGCTCTGATGTGAGCCCCCGTCTCAGGGTCGGGTGTATCTATTTCTTCGGCTAATGCTGATACCGGAAACTCACCGAGCACACTGGGAAGTTGGCGCACACGGGTTCGGCGTCGTCCTGGAATGCTCACCCCATGACCGGTACCCGGCGTTCCTTCTGTGGAAGGGCCGCCGGCCACGGCCAGCGGGAACATGACACCGCCACGTTTATCGAGGGAACCAATTCCGATATTGATCACGTCGATTAACCAAGAACCTACGGTGGCCATGGGAAAAACAGTGTCGCCCCAGGTCAATCCGGAGGTTGTTGTGCCCATTCGTCCGTACACCGCTGCCGCTGTCGAGGTGATCAGGTCGTTGGCAATATCACGGGTGGTTTGTGCGGGTACCCCGGTCAAGGGGGCGACCGCTTCTGGGGTAAAGGGTTGCAATGCCTCCTGCAATGCCGTCACCTGGTCAGCGCTGATCCACGCCGTGGCAGCGCCCATGTCCACAGATTCCGAGTGGAAAATTTCCCGTGCGATCGCGGCCAGCCACAAGGCGTCGCTTCCGGGTCGAATGGAAATGTGTCGATCGGCATATTCGGCCGTCCGGGTGCGGATAGGGTCAACTACAACGAGTTGCCCGCCTCGCTTACGGAGGGCTCGCAGTCGTCCGGGCATATCGGCCGCTGTCATCATGGATCCATTTGAGACCAATGGATTGGCGCCGAGTACCAGGAAGTAGTCCGTGTGGTCAATATCAGGAATGGGCACTGACAGTGCGGTACCGAACATCATGGCGGAAGCGGCCTGCTTAGGCATCTGGTCCACCGTGCTGGCTGAGAACCTATTTTCCGTACCGAGCGCCCTGATCAATGCGGGCAACATGAATGCGCCCGCGAGGCTGTGGACGTTGGGGTTTCCGAGGAACATGCCGACGGAGTTCGACCCATGCTCGGTGATGATGGAGCCGAGGCGGGCCCGGATCGTGTCGAATGCGACCCCCCAGCTGACTGGTTCCAGTTGCCCGACCTCATTGCGCAGCAGCGGCGTGCGCAGTCGAGTGGGATCAGAGTGCAATTCCCCCAGTGAGACACCTTTGGGGCAAATGAAGCCGTGGCTAAACACATCCGCTTTGTCGCCACGAACGGATCCCACGCTCCCGTGACCCTCCCGGGACTCAATCTGGAGAACGAGTCCACAGTTGGCTTCACAGAGTGGGCAGATTCGTAAGGCTGTGTCGGACATGCGCCCAGCCTGCCATGGAAAGGGGAACATGTCCCCGAATTGGGGTGCTACTGCTCGACCAAGATCAGGCTGGTGGAACCCGAGGTGAGAGTCAGTTCTGTACCCTCCACTTCCCACTGAGGATCGCTCGTGAGGAATTCGCTCAGCATCTGGTCCTGCTGCATCAGTTGAGCATCGCACGCCATCATGGTTGAGGCGACGGCGTCATCAGCCACCGAGATCGCGGAGTCGTCCCACTGAGCTTGGGCAAACAAGGTATTGCAACCGGCATTCACAGAAATAGCATCGTCGGTAAAAGTCACCGCGATGGTGCTGCCATTGGCTGCGGGGGTGTTCACCCCGTCCACCGAAATGACGTGCCCAGTAAATGTTCGTCCCGCGAGATCAAAGTCAGGCGGAGTCTCGGCGCAGGCGGAGAGGGTCGCGATAGTGATGAGCGCAGCGAGGGTTGAGGCTACGGGTTTATTCACATTGCCATGGTAAGCCGGCAGTAGCATCGTGACCTATGCGAGTCAGTATTCGGGAAGTGGAGCAGCTGCCTGCATTCCTGCGGCAGATGTCTGCCTCCGACGATCCAGCGAATGATTACTCGGACTGGGGAGTTGATCCATCTGAATTTCGCCAGCCCAGCGGTTTGCGCCGATGGGTTATTGAACTCGATCAGGGAGATCGCGGACCAGCGATCATTGTGGGGGATTTGAGTGCTCACGATCGGCCTTATGGGCCCAATCCTGCCTCGATGGCGATCAGCATAGGAATCTATGTCCTTCCTGATTACCGCGCTCAAGGCATTGGCGCCACCGCGCAACGCACACTTGCCCAAACACTCCACGCTGAAGGTTTTGTTCGGGTGGAGGCCAGCACCGACTGTGCCAATATCGCTGAACAGCGTTCCCTGGCCAAGGCCGGGTTTGTCTTCGAAGGGGTACTCCGATCGGCCCAGGTACGAGCCAGTGGGCGCCATGACCTGCAATTGTGGTCAGCCATAGCCCCGTTGCCCTGAACGAGAGGGCGATTTAGACTCTTATGCATGCGATCAGGCCTTCTGGGATTCATGGGGGCTGTTCTCGTGGCATCAGCCTTGGGGGCGCCGGCAGCGGCGGTAGACCTAACTCCAGATCCAACACGTGATCCGACACCCGCTGCCACCGAAAGCCCATCTCCCGGGGTGGGTCCAGATCCCAGCACAGACCCGACACCAGACCCCAGCACAGAACCCAGCACGGACCCGACGCCTCAGGACGACCCCACTGATACCGACCCCTTCATTGTGGTTGCCGAATCAGGTACCAGCGCCCAAGAGATCAAAGCCCGAGCTGTGGCATTGGGAGTACCAGTTGAAACCCTTCTCGAAGGAGTCATTGAAGGCCTTGCCGTTGATTTGACACCCGAACAGCGCGCCGAACTCTCCGTCGAGCCAGGTGTGGACTACATCGAACGTGACGCTCCCGTCAGTGTCTTCAGTTCAGCTATTCGCACAGACGCAGGGTGCACAACAACGTCCATGGGAAACATTGACGATGCATCCTCAGGTTCGGTCTCCCTGGGATTTTCCGTTAACTGGTACGGCACCGCTTATGACTCCATCATTATCAACAACAACGGTGGCATGACATTCGACGACGGTCTGGGAGATTTCCGTTCCTATACGGGCATGAATCTGGACACCACATTGCGGCCTTTGGTCTTACCTCTATTCACAGACCTGGACACGAGAAATAGTTCACCCGTTACCTACGGACCGATCACAGTGGACGGAAAGTCTGCCTATTGCATCAACTGGGTCAACGTCGGTGAATACGCCTCGAGTCCGGCACGCCATTCATTTCAGCTGGTACTGATCAATCAAGGTTCGGGCAATGTGGACCTCGAATTTAA
This sequence comes from Candidatus Nanopelagicales bacterium, assembly GCA_021741845.1. Classification (GTDB taxonomy): domain Bacteria; phylum Actinomycetota; class Actinomycetes; order S36-B12; family S36-B12; genus UBA4592. The sequence goes on along the minus strand of JAIOWY010000095.1, from coordinate 367 downwards.
TTATGGTCAGGTGACAACTCCACGGTCATCAAGTAACCCAACCTTTGTCATTGGTTACGCAGACCCCCAAGATCGAAACAATTCGTTGGTTCGAGTGCGTAATACTGACTCACCCGCTCCATATATCGATGGCGGAAGCAGTGCGCTCGTCAGTAACAGGTTTCCCGAAAACGCTGCGCAGGCTGGTCGTTACACCTACGAGATTCGACCCACAGTCCCGTTGCCCACACCACCTACGCCGCCGTCATTACCCACCCCGGGGGCCGCAAATTGCACCCCGAGCGCACAAACCCCAGCAACCTGGGGGCTGGATCGGATCGATCAGCGCTCACTTCCCATTGACAACTCCTATACCTGTGCCGGAGAT
>JAIOWY010000094.1:0-6545 GCA_021741845.1 Candidatus Nanopelagicales bacterium | reverse complement strand
GCCCAGGTATTGCCCGCGACCGTTGACCACGGCAGACATGCCGGCAGCACTCTGCAGCATGCCACTGTGTGCATCCTGCAAGGTGTCCTCAGGCTGGATTTGAACGGTAATGCTGGAGCCGGCTCGATCTAAGGAATCCGATCGATTGAGTGCTCGTTCGTCCACCCAGGCAATGGGATGATCTGAGTCGTCAAGCAGTACTGCGTACGGGAAATGGGACTCGTGCAGAGCGACAAGCGCATCAGATCGATTGGTGCCACGCTTGATAACAACAGGCTGCGAGAGCTCAATGTCTCGAACGCGTCGAAGGGTCAACGTCTTGAGAATCGCCCCGGAGCCAAGGAAATTCTCAACAAATGAATCAGCCGGGTCGGTGAGAATCACCTCTGGTTTGTCCAATTGCGCGATCTCCGATTGATCTCGAAGAATGGCAATGCGGTCCCCCATTTTCACAGCCTCGTCAATATCGTGCGTCACAAAAACAATCGTCTTTTTTAGGTCCTCCTGCAATCGAAGGAACTCGTTCTGAAGGCGATCACGTGTAATGGGGTCAATAGCGCCAAAGGGTTCATCCATGAGCAGGACGTCAGGGTCGGCACCTAAAGCACGGGCAACACCCACCCGCTGAGCTTGTCCACCGGACAACTCCTTGGGATACCTGTTGCGGTAGATCCCGGGATCCATGGAGACGAGCTCCAATAATTCGTCTACACGATCATTTATTTTCTTTTTCGGCCACTTCAATAATTTGGGTACCGTGGCAATGTTCTCCGCAATGGTGCGATGCGGGAAGAGGCCCACCTGCTGAATGACGTATCCCATCCGGCGACGGAGTTCATTCGGATCACCCTTGGTGACGTCCTTACCCTCGTAAATAATTCGACCTGATGTGGGCTCGATCATGCGGTTAATGAGCCGAAGGGTTGTGCTCTTGCCACAGCCTGAGGGACCAACAAGCACAAGGATCTCACCCGTCGCGACCTCGAGGGAGAGGTCTTTGACTGCCGGCTCCACGACACCGGGATAGGTCTTGGTGACGTGTTCTAAAACAATGCACGGCTCGGAATGTGATTCTGGCACGGTGGTCTCCCTGTTGGTCATGAGCGGACACCGCTCGGAGTGGTGACGCGACCAACGCCACGAAGTAGAAGGTCAAGAGCAAATGCAAGGGCAACGGAGAGGATCACTCCGGTCCAGATTGCTTCCAGCGAATTGGGCAATGGGAGGCGCGCTAAACCACTCTTAATAAAGTCACCGAGGCCACCGCCAGCAACGAGTGTGGCAATGGCGGAGATACCGACAGTGAGCAGCGCCGAGACTCGGATGCCCGCCAGCATTACGGGCCACGCTAGGGGTAACTGCACCTTGGTTAACACTTGAGTTGATGTCAGCCCCATGCCCCGCGCCGATTCCAACACGCTCGGATCCACTGAGTCCAGCCCGGCCACGGTATTGCGCATGATCGGCAGCAGTGCGTAAAGGAACAGTGCAATGAAAGACGGTTTGAACCCCAAGCCAACTATCGGAATGAATATGGTGAACAGTGCCAAACTCGGAATGGTGAGAAAAACACTCGCAATGGACAGCGAGAGTTCCTTGGCAAACGGATGATTGCGCGTGGAGACACCCAAAAGGATGGCGAACACACTTGCCGCCACCGTCACCAACACTACATATGTCAGAGTTTGCAGCAACGTCTCAGTTACGAGGTCCCCGCGAGTGGAAAGGTAGTTAAACCAACTCAGGATGCCGTCCATGTAATTTCCTCACCAAATGAAATCAACGAATAGGAAGTAGTGGGCGCGGACTCACGTGAAGGGGATCCGCGCCCACTCCCGTTAACCGGCGATGATTCCGTTTTGTACGAGGAACTCCTTGGCAACAACAGACGCTTCTTCACCGTCTGCTGATACCCGCTTATTCAGTTCCGCCATGACATCGTTGTCCAGTGGTTGCAGAATTGCCGCCACAATATTTTCGAACTGGTCTGGCGCTTGGTCGTATGTCTCAGCGCGCATGGTTGCTGACACGTTGTACACAATGTTGATACCTGGATCGACAACGAGTGTCAGATCTAGGGCAGGAATCCGACCGTCCGTCGTGTAGACCTCACCAAAGGTGCACACGTTGTTGGCAGTTTCCGTGTAGATCACACCGGTGTCCAAAATGCTCACCTGGGAGTCTGGCATTTCAATGCCTGTGGCTTCTTCGGTGAGGATCAAGCCGTCAGGACGATCTGGGTACTCCGTCTCCATGCAGACAAGGGCATCGGGGTTATCCCGCACGTACTCCATGAATGTTTGTGTGGTGAAAGGTCCGCCATTAGCCTCGGTTGCTTCAGGACTGGACACAAAGCCGTATGTGTTGTTAAAGGGAGAGCGCCCAATCCACACAATTCCGTTTTTCTCAAAGTCCATCTCTTTGACGTTTGCGGTCAATACTTCGGAATCAAAGCTCGGGTCCTCTTGCTCCAGGTGGACGGCCCAGCCGGTTCCGTTGTATTCGGGATACACGTCAATCTCGCCTGAAGTGAGGGCTGTTCTCGCAACGCTTGTGCCACCGAGACCCACTTGGTTACCGACATCAGCACCAGCAGCCTGGAACGCCTGCACCAACATTTCACCCAGGACGAGGGCCTCATCAAAGTCTTTCGACCCGACGGTGACAGAGATGCCGCTGAGGCTGTTTTGTGCGGCGACGCTGTCGCCTTGATCTGTTCCACTTGATTCGGTACCACTGGAACAGGCGGTGAGGACTAGCGCTGAAGCGGCCCCCAGTACCGCAAATTTCTTTGCGAATTTCTTCATTGTGTTACTCCGCTCATAGGTTGACGGCGATCTGATCCATTCAGATCCCATTTCATGAATAAACAACCTATGTGCATTTAGGGCAGTGCGACACGTTCGCGACAGTGTTGAGACTGCATTAGTGCACTGCGTGAGTCATTTGTCACATAAATGGTGCAGAACTCACATTAGTCATCGATATTTGCGCGACAGTGCTTGCTCACGAGCATCTAATTCACGGAGCAGAGGACGCACAATGGCATCAGGGAGTCCGTCGTCGTCCCGCATTCGAATCAATTCCTCCTGTTCCGCATGAACCATGGAGGACGCCACTTTAAGTAACGTAGTGAGTTGTATCTCTTCAGTGACTGATTCAGATGCAGCTGGAGTCGGGGTGTCCTTGGCCAGGCGACGCGACAAACTATTGCGTAGTGAATCAATAGCCTCCGAACTCAATGGGTCCCCCGCAGCCGCTAACTCGTCTACCGCGGCATCCAGCCGGTTCAAGGCCGCCCGCGCAAGTGCCGCGTCTACCCGAGTTAACTCCTCGGAGTCGTCGTCTTTCGGAATTTTCAGCATGCGGGCAACCGGACCCAGTGTTTCCGCCAGTAATAACGTAATAACGATCACAATAAAGCTGGTAGCCAGCACCACGTCGCGGTATGGAAATGGAGCCCCCGAAGCAGTCACTAACGGAATGGAGAAGGCGGCAAGCCCGGAGATTGGGCCCCGCGCCCCTGCCCACGCAAGTATGGCCGCTTCACGACCAAATGTTGAACCGCCTACTGCACCCCCTCGGGCTAACCGAGTTGCGAACACCATGGCCAGGACAAAAAGTGCGCGCGCCACAATCAAGGTGACGACCGTTGCCAGCACCAAGACAATGACTGTTTGGAGATCACCAGGTTGCAAGCGACGAATAACGTCAGGAATTTCCAAACCAATCAAGAAGAACGCCAGCGCCTGCAGAATGAACGTAATGTGTTTCCACACCACAACACTTTGAATTCGTCCAGCAGCGCCAGGATCTGAGTTTTGTCGATGGGCAACAAATAACCCGGCAACGACAATCGCCAGAATTCCGGAGCCTTCAAATTGTTCAGCCGCTAAGAAGATGACGAATGGGGCAACAATCACCACAGCGTTGGCAGGTACAAGGTCTTGGCTATATCGGAGTATGAGCGACATGATGTAGCCGCTAAGTAAGCCAATAACTACCCCAACACTCACAGCAAGGGTGAAGTCCACGGTAACTTCAACAATTGTGACCGAGCCGGCAATGGCGGCTACTGTCGCGACTTTGAGGGCCGTTAATCCGGTTCCGTCATTAACCAGGCTTTCCCCTTCGAGGACCGACACCAATCGCCGAGGTAGCGAGGCTCGCCGCGCCACGGCGCTTACCGAGACAGCATCGGTGGGCGCCAGAACTGCGCCCAGTGCCATGGCAATGGCAATGGGAAGTGCGGCAACAGCCGCACCGACAAATCCGACTGCAAGAGTGGTGACAATGACGAGACCCACGGCGAGGATCAATACCGGCCGCGCAACTTTGCGCAGGTCAACATAGGAGGAACCCAGAGCTTCACCGAAGACAAGTGGGACGAGGACCGCCACCAAAATTATTTCCGGTTCGGGGAGTGAGTCCGGACCAATAGGAGCCACGCTGAGCAGAATCCCGGCGCCTATCAGCGGTAACGACATGGAAATACCCAATGAACGCAGGATGGTCGCCAAGATAACCGCGATCACTCCGGCGATTGCCAGGGTCGTAAAGGCGCCGTTCACGAGCCGACCCTAGCCCAGTTCACGGTGATTCCACTTGCCTATGCGCACGACTTGCTGCACGCTCAGGGCATGGTTGAAACACAGTCCCCCACCGACCCTGCGGCGCGCATTGGATCCCGTCGCGCTCGCCTTGCCACATGGATTGCCGTGGGCGTTGCCATTGCCTGGCTGCTGGTGGGAAGTTGGGCCGGTCCCCTCGCCGGCAGCCTGAGCCAGGTACAGGAAAACGACAATGCCGCGTTCCTTCCCGCCTCAGCAGAGTCAACCTTGGTCAGCGACGAACAGGCGGCCTTTGCCGACAGCAACTCGGTGCCGATTCTCATTGTGATCTCGAAGCCGGATTCCGCAATGTTCACCGCATCCGATCAAGGAACTGTCGGTGAATTTATTGCTGGAATTCCTAGCTTGACGCTATCTAATGGAGAGAGCGTTCAGACCTACCTTGATCCCCCTCCGCTATTCCCCATTCCCTCCGAGGATGGTGAGGCGCTCCTCATCACGGTCAACGTCAACGGTGACCTGGGATCCGAACAATTGGAATCTGGTGAATTGGCGTTTGCTGAAATCACTAATGCGATTCGTGACTACGCGGCTGACTTCCCATCAGTGCAGATCAATGTCACCGGACCAGGTGGTTTCCTCGCCGACCTGATCGAGGTCTTTGGCGCCATTGATGGCGCGTTGCTCATTGCCACGGCTCTTGTGGTTGCCCTGATCTTGATTCTTGTCTATCGCAGTCCGGTGCTGTGGCTTATTCCACTCATTTCCGCTGGCTTCGCACTCGCAGTGGCGAGTGGGGTCGTGTATCTGCTGGCGGATAGTGACGTGCTGGTTCTCAATGGACAAAGCCAAGGCATTTTGACGGTGCTTGTTTTTGGTGCCGGCACGGACTATTCCCTGCTCTTTGTTAGTCGATACAGAGAAGAGTTACACAAGTTTGAATTTCACACGGATGCTGTGTGGGCGGCGTTTAAAGGGGTGCGCGCGCCAATCATTGCCTCAGCGGCAACAACTTCCATTGGCCTGATGATTCTGTTGTTGAGCGAATTGAATTCCAATAAGTCGACCGGTCCGGTGTCCGCTGTCGGAGTCGTTGTGGCCATGGCGATCATGCTGACACTGCTGCCAGCACTCCTGACCATTCCCAGCATCACTTTGCCGATCCTTGCGTTCTTAGTTCCCACCGTTATTGGTTTTGGACTGAGTTTTGTGATTGATCTTTCCTTGACTCCCTTTGTTCTGACCGGAGGGATTCTCGCTGCCGTCACCGTGGTGCTGTGGATTGTCTTTGGGCTGATGCGTGTGTTCAGTGCCTCGGGCGGACCATTCAACCGGGCAAAGTTTGCCTCCGGTCGCTGGGCTTTCTGGCCCAAGGTCCCAGCGGTTGGTGAACCTGATAGCAAGGTCTCGGGCATATGGGCCCGGCTCTCCAACCTGGTTGGACGCCGACCGCGGGTCACCTGGGTGGCTACCGCTCTGGTTCTTCTTGTCTTCGCCGGCTTTAGCTCCACACTCAAGGCTGATGGCATTGCAACGTCAGAGTCCTTCACTAACGCTTCTGAGGTTGACTCTGTTATTGGGTAGGACGTACTCGTTCAACACTTCGCGGCAGGCCTCGGGAGCGAAACAATTGTGACAGCCAACCAGGACTCGAGCGAAGTCGTGCTTTCCACGATCGCTGCAACTCCAGGTGTTGCCGACACTGTTCCACTTGTTGACGAGACAACAGGAGAAGTGAAATCCGTTGACTCCCGTGTTCTGTTCCGGGTGACATTGGCCTACCCGTCTGATTCAACAGAGGCTGAGGCTGTGATCGGGGACTTGCGCACTGAATTTGCTGAGATTCCTGAGGCTCAAGCTCTTGTCGGTGGACCAACGGCAGTTGCCTACGACATTAACGAGGCCAATTTACGTGATCGCAATGTCATTATCCCGACGGTCCTTATTGTCATTCTGATCATCTTGATTATTTTG
>JAIOWY010000093.1:0-6547 GCA_021741845.1 Candidatus Nanopelagicales bacterium | reverse complement strand
TGGTGGTGCGAACGCTGTTCTCGCGGAATCGCTGGGCTCGGTCGCATCGGGTATCACGGCGCACAATCTGTGGGGTGAAGGCCATGTCGTCGTGGGAATTGATTTGAATTGCACCCACCATCGCTCCGCTCGGGACGGAGTAGTCAGCGGACAGTCCCACATCATTACCGCGGGCAAAACCGTGGTGACGTCCGCCATTGAGATTCGCGATGCTGACGATCGACTTATTTGCACGGCGCGATTGACCTGCTTGGTTCGAACGCTCCCGTCGTGAGGCGGTCACGGACCATTTCACAGGTTCACGACCTTAGAACAAACAGGTAACGATCATGTTTTTTCTGGCGAAAGGAGTTTCCAATCCCGATGATTATGGGTAAGTTTCGGTTCACCCCGAGCCCTCGGCCGCTAACTCCTGCCAGGATCCCGACGAGGAATCGGGGCATTTCAAGCGACATAGACCCATATGGAGGTATGACCCCGTGCTGAAAAGCCTCAGAAATACCCTCGGTGTGCTCCTCCTGGGTCTGATGGCCTTCTTCGTGGCTGGGGGCTTCTCCCCGGCACATGCCGCCGATACAACAATCAATGGCGTGCTCACCACGCCAGCCGGAACGGCTGTTGAAGGTGTTGTTATCACGGTGACCGCGGAGGACGGATTCTCCGGTACTGCAACATCGGGGGCAGACGGTTCATTCTCGGTGGCTCTACCGGGTGGTGGCACCTACACCGTGGAGATCGATGTCGCCAGCCTCCCCGAAGGAGTAACGCTAGCTCGGGAAGACGATGCCTCTCGTTCCCTACTCGTTCTGGGCGGGTCCAAGAAACTGCTCATCCCCCTTGCCGAAGGTGGCGATACGGGGGGAATCGGGGAATCCGCCGGTGGCACGGGAGAGCGCATTGTTCAACTCTTTTTCGACGGTATTCTCTATGGTCTCCTGATTGCCCTCGGGGCTGTGGGATTGAACCTCGTTTTTGGCACCACCGGCCTGACCAACTTTTCCCACGGGGAACTACTGACGTTGGGCGCATTTACCGCCTTGGCCTTTAATCAGGCCGGACTCAACATCATTATTGCCGCGCCTATTGCCATTGTTTTTGCGGCCTTCGTTTACGGATGGGGCCAGAACAAGATTCTGTGGAGACCGCTGCGACGCCGAAAGACGGGCTTAATCGCCGCCATGATCGTCAGTATTGGCCTCGCGATCGTGCTCCGGTACACCATTGCGCTGATCTTCGGTTCAGGGCCGCAGACGTATCTCCAGTTCGCCGGGCAAGAGGGCATCTCGATTGGACCGTTCAATACGACCCCTAAGGCACTCATTTTGGGTGCACTCGCAGCCGTTGCCCTCACCATTACCGTCATTTGGCTCCAGCGTTCCCGGATTGGTAAAGCCACCCGGGCCGTGTCGGACAATCCTGCCTTGGCTTCTGCCACCGGCATCGACGTGGAGCGGGTGATTGCGGTCGTCTGGATTGTGGGCGCTGGTCTCGCCGCGTTCGCCGGTATTTACCTTGGCATGACTCAGAACTCCATCTGGAATATGGGCCAACGCATATTGCTGGTGCTTTTCGCTGCCGTCATTCTCGGCGGTCTCGGCACTATTTATGGGGCTATCGTCGGAGCTCTCGTCGTGGGTGTATTTATTCAAATGACGACCCTGTTTATCCCTACCGAAATGAAGACCGTAGGAGCCCTGTTCCTCATGATCATTATTTTGTTGGTGAGGCCTCAAGGACTCCTCGGACGTAAAGAGAGGGTGGGCTAACCATGGACTTTTCCATCATTGCCTCACAAACCCTCACACAAGCGATCGGCATCACCGCCATCATTTACTGCCTCGCAGCAATTGGTTTGAACGTCCAGTTCGGATACACCGGGCTGCTTAACTTTGGCCAGGTGGCGTTCGTCGCCGCGGGTGCCTACGCGGTCGGCGTTATTGTCTTGACCTTCGATTTGAGCCTGTGGCTAGCCATCCTGGTGGGAATTGTGGCCGCCACCGCATTGGCACTCCTGCTGGGTATTCCGACCCTGCGACTGCGGGCCGACTATCTGGCTATTGTCACGATCGCGGCCAGCGAGCTGCTCCGCCTACTGGTTCGCTCCATTGCCTTCAAGGACACCTTTGGCGGAGCTCAAGGGCTCAATGGCAAGCTCGGACAGCAATTCCATGATCTCAATCCATTACCTCTGGATTTCCAGCCACTGCCGGTGTTGACGTGGACCCGCCAAGACATTTGGGTGGTGATTGTGGGGTGGACACTGGTCGCCCTGTTCACCCTCCTGGTCTGGGGTCTGGTGCGCAGCCCGTGGGGCCGGGTGGTCAAGGGCATCCGTGAAGATGAAGACGCCGTGGTGTCTTTAGGCAAGAACGTGTTCGTGTACAAGATGCAGGCCCTGGTACTCGGCGGCATTATCGGCGCATTTGGCGGTATCGTCTGGGCTGTTGCCAAGCAGTCCGTTCAGCCCGATACCTTCCAGCCGGACTTCACGTTCTTCGTCTATACGATCCTGCTCCTCGGAGGCGCGGCCCGCGTCTTTGGCCCCATTGTTGGATCGATCATTTTCTGGTTCCTTCTCACGGGGATCGGCGAAGTACTCAGCCAAGCGATCAACGCCGGGTACATCGATTTCCTCTCCGCCACCGACGTGGGTTCCATTCGCTTCATTCTGATGGGCCTCGGCCTGATGCTGCTCATGATCTTCCGACCCCAAGGCATATTCGGCGACCGAAAGGAGTTGGCACTCGATGCCCGCTAAATCCCTCGAGTCAGATGCCCCGGCCGGCCGTCGGGCGGCTTATGCCGCTCTCGCCGATGTTGAGCAAATACCCGGTGCCCGCAAACCCGATCCGATCTTGGTGGCTGATCACGTCAGTCGGCAGTTCGGTGGCCTCAAAGCTGTAGATGTGGGCCACGTCGAAATTCAACGGGGAGCAATTACCGCTCTGATCGGCCCCAACGGCGCCGGAAAGACCACGCTGTTCAACCTGCTGACCGGTTTTGACAAGCCGGACACGGGCACGTGGCTTTTCAACGACCGCCAGATCGCCGGTACCGCTCCCTATCGCCTTGCCCGATTAGGCATGGTTCGCACGTTCCAGCTCACCAAGGCACTTTCCCGCATGACCGTGATGGACAACATGCGGCTCGGCGCATCCGGGCAACTGGGTGAAAGGTTTTTCCCCTCGCTGCTCCCCTTCCTCTGGTCTGGCCAAGAAAAAGCCAATGAAGGCCGTGCCATGGAATTGCTCGCCCGATTTAATTTGGATGCCAAGGTGGATGATTTCGCCGGATCCTTGTCCGGAGGGCAACGCAAGCTCCTCGAAATGGCTCGTGCTTTGATGGCCAACCCGTCCATGATCATGCTCGATGAACCCATGGCAGGTGTCAATCCGGCCCTGACCCAAAGTCTCTTAGGACACATCAAGAATATCCGCGAGGAAGGCACCACCGTGCTCTTTGTGGAGCACGATATGGATATGGTCCACGACATTAGTGACTGGGTTATTGTCATGGCACAGGGGCAAATAATTGCCGAGGGTCCCCCAGACGCGGTCATGAAGAACCCTCAGGTGATCGACGCCTACCTCGGTGCACACCATGACAAGGCCTTGACCGCCGACGGCACAGAACTCACCAACAAGACAGCAGGAGATGCCTCGTGACCTTCACGGAACCCAGCGACCTTCCCAACGAGGACAGCCCAGACAACCCGGCCGTCTTTGAGTCAGACATTGACATCAACGCCTCCCAACTCGCCGCACCCACTCCGGCTACCCCGGAGCAAATTCATGCTGCGGAGTCCGTCGGCGCCCTTATCCGGGCCGACAACCTCTATGCCGGTTACTTTCCCGGAGTCAATATTCTCAATGGATCAGACCTGTACGCCCATGAAGGGGAACTCGTCGGAATTATTGGCCCCAATGGCGCTGGAAAATCAACTCTGCTGAAGGCGCTCTTCGGTCTTGTCCACATCAACTCAGGCACTGTCACGCTCCGTGACGAGAACATCACCAACCTTCGAGCCGATCAACTGGTTCGTCGTGGGGTTGGATTCGTCCCGCAGACCAATAACGTTTTCCCCTCACTGACCATTGAAGAAAATATGCAAATGGGGGCCTTTCAGGATCCGCACTCATTCACCCAGCGCTTTGAGGAGGTAGTGGCGCTGTTCCCCACCCTGGGTGAGCGGCGCAAGCAACGCGCTGGCTCCCTCTCCGGTGGTGAACGTCAAATGGTGGCCATGGGACGCGCCTTGATGATGAACCCCAGTGTGCTCCTCCTGGATGAACCCAGTGCAGGGCTGAGTCCCGCTCTCCAGGACGAGGTTTTTGTCCGTGTGAAGGAAATCAACTCCACCGGGGTCACCGTTATCATTGTTGAGCAAAACGCTCGCCGGTGCCTCCAGATCGTGGATCGCGGCTATGTCCTGGATCAAGGCAAGAACGCCTACACCGGTACCGGTCAGTCCCTGGCAAATGACCCCAAAGTTATTGAGCTGTATCTAGGTACCCTCGCCAAGGTGTAGCACTCCTCGAGCCTGACTTTCCCGCCACTCTGTGGGGTTTCGGTACTGTCACCTGTCGAGCCGGCTGGTTGTATCACTAGATCAACGAAAGGGCCCGCATCCATGTGGATGCGGGCCCTTCGCTGATGAACGTGATGCTTACGGAAGCGGCACAATCGCTGTGACGGAACCGATTTCGCTGAACTCAGTGTTGCTGGTGTACTCATTGATCGAGATGGTGCCCTCTGCGAGGTCACCGTACTCGTTGAAGTCAACACCACCGGTGACACCGACGTAGTCGATATCTGTTCCGGCCTGAATCAACGCTACGCAGTCAGCGTAGGTGGAGCACTGCTCGCCGCCGTTACCGGCAACCTCGGGCAGTGCAGCTGCAATCGCCACACCGTCGGCGCAGCCAGCCTGCTCAGCAGCCAGGGCGATAACCATGGTTGCGTCGTAGGACTGAGGACCGTAGGTGTAGTCGGTCAGTGAGGAGTCAAACGCCTTCATCTTGTCGTAGAAGGCTTGCAGATCAACGGAACCGGTTGGGATTGTTCCGACAACACCGGTCATGGTGCCAGCTGGGAAGTTCTCGAACGCGGTAGCGGAAAGGTTTCCGTCCACCAGGTACACCTGAACATCCTGTGGGCCAACACCCTGCTTGATCATTTCCTGGAGCAGCTTGACGCTCTCCTCGAAACCAATCACGGCGACGGCCTCAGGGGCGCCAGCCTTGATTTCAGCAACCTCAGCCTCGAAGGAAGGAGCTGCTGGATCGTAGAGCAGGTTGCTTGTGACCGTTCCACCTGCCGCTTCGAAATCCTTAGCGGTGGCGGCAGCAAGGCCTTCACCATAGGGATCCTGGCGAGCAATAACGGCCATGGATGTGATTCCGCTATCCACTGCCTGAGCGGCAATGACTGCACCCTGCAGTACGTCAGAAGGTGAGTTACGGAAGTACAGACCGTTGTCTGGGTAGGTGGTCAGTGCTGGTGCAGTGTTCGCTGGGGAGAACTGCACAACACCATTGGAGGTGATCTTGTCGATCACGGTCAGGGACACACCGGATGACGCTGCACCAATGATCGCCTGCACGCCTTGGGCGAGCTGGGAATCGACCGTCTGGCTGGCGATATCCGTGGTGGTGTCGCCCGAATCACCCTCGATGTAGGTGACAGGTGCACCCAGGACGCCGCCTGCGGCATCAATGTCAGCGAGAGCCATTTCAACACCAGCGAACTCGGGTGGTCCGAGGAACGCAAGGTCACCTGTTGCTGGGAGCATTGTGCCCAGAACCAGGGTGGGGTTGCTGCACTCAGCGGCTTCTGCTGTTTCTTCGGCAGTAGCCTCGGCTGAGGTTTCTTCGGTGGTCGCACTAGCTTCGGTGTCTCCACTATCGCTGCTGCAGGCAGCCAGAGCGAGAGACGCCGCACCCAGCACGGCCACGGTCTTGAGGACCATAGTGCGCTTCATGCATTCTCCTTGATCAAAGTGATACCGACACTCGCCGGCACCGAGAAAAGGGCTGATCTGACACGTCGGATAAGCCCTTCGAGCCATTAGACTAGGGCGTGGATCCGGTATTTGAGTAGTCGCCCGCCCCTAAAACAGGTATTTGTAATGCGACTGTGACCTTGAAACCGGCCGGAACTGGCCGATTCAGCCTGCTGACGCGACCACGGTGGCCGCTATTTCGGCGATTGTCTGCCGTTTGTCCATAGCCCACCGCCGGAGAAGGCTAAATGCGGCCTCCTCCGTGAGGCCATCCTGCATTAACCGGGCTTTGGCTGCTTCGACAAGATCCTGGGATCCCTTTCGCTGCCGCAGGTGTTCCATTCCAGCAGTGAGTCCAACGAACTGTTGCCACCGCGAATGGGCAACCGCGAGGGCAGGCGCCAGTTCAGCCTCACGCAATGGCTTGACCAAATACCCAAAAACCCCCGCTGCCGTAGCGCGTTCCAGCAGGGCGATATCGGTAAAAGCGGTCAACATGACCACCGGCGCAATTCCACGAGAAATAATCTGCTCGGCCGCTGAAAT
>JAIOWY010000092.1:0-6650 GCA_021741845.1 Candidatus Nanopelagicales bacterium | reverse complement strand
TCGCGGTGCGTGCACCATGTCATCTCCGAGGGAACGCAGGGAGAAAGCGCGGCGCCGGTTTTTCCCAGGAACTCCGTAGGCGTGGTGAATGGTCAGCATGTGAAAGAAGACGGCGTCTCCCGGCTCCATGGCCCAACCGCGAATATCAAAGTTCTTGCGATCCGCTTCAATGTTAGGGATCTCGGACATGCTGCCCTCGGGGAACCATTTCGCTTGGTTGTCCATGAATGTGCGCGGCATGAGCCAACCCATTTTGTGTGAGCCGGCCAGGAACTCCAGTGTTGATTCCGGTGCCACGGGATCTACCGGTGCCCACATGGACACGTTCATGGCACCGTCAACGTTGTAGTACGGCTGGTCCTGGTGCCAGGGTGTGTGTTGCAGCGTCCCCGGTTCCTTCACCAACATGTGGTCGTGGAATAACCGAACACTTGATCCACCCATTAACTGCAGTGCCACATCCGCGGCTGCCGACTCAAATGCAATCTCTCGGAATTCGTCAATCCGGTCCCAGTTACAAAAATCCTCTACAAACTTCCCCGGGTCGTCCGGTGTGCTGGCCACCTTAAACAGAGGCCCCGGCTCGGCGAGGTTGCGCTCAATCCCCCGCTCAATAACAGCGACTTCCTCGGGACTAAACAATCCGCGAATGATTGTCACTCCATGTTCACGGAATTCGTCAACCGCTCGCTGATCAACCTCTGTAACCGGCATTCATCTCACCTTTCACATTCCGCATCCGCACTTCATGCTTACGGTATCCGAACACATCAAGACCTGCTCGGCTCTGGCTAGGATCCGTCCATGCAGTTCCTCCTCTCTGTTATTGACACCGCCACCGGTTCCGCAACGTCGGAGGAAATGGCTGCTATCACTAAGTTCAACGAACATCTGCGATCCGCGGGACACTGGGTCTTTGCCGGAGGCTTGAGTGTGCCGTCCGCCGCGGTGATCATCGACAATCGCGAGGGCGCAGCGGTGACGACCTCGGGTGCGCTCCACGACTCACCGACGTATCTCAGTGGTTTCTGGATTATCGATGCCCCGAACGCGGAGGTCGCTGCCGAGCTGGCCGCCCAGGCATCACAGGCCTGCAATAGACCGGTGGAGTTGCGCCCCCTGCTGGGCTAACGGGTTTCCCACAGATTTAGTGTCTGTATCACCGGTGATACACTGATTCCATGGAAGAAGTATCGGTCCGAGAACTCCGCAACTACGGTGGACACGTCCTCGACCGAGTGGAAGCCGGTGAAATCATGACCATCACCCGAGACGGCAAACCTGTCGCCCTCATCTCCCCACTTCCTGCTCCCCGGCTGAATACGTCGGCACTTCTGGAACAGTGGCGCACCGTTCCCCCACTAGATGGTGACATTTTGCGTGCCGACATCACTACCTGGCTGGATTTTGACCTGTGAGCACCCGTACCCCTATTGGCTTGCTCGATACCAGTGTTGTTATAGCGCTGAGCACACTCAGCGAGCAGGATCTACCAACAATTTCCACCATCAGCTCAATTACCCTCGCGGAGTTATCCGTTGGTCCACTCGTCACGACAGACATCCGGGAGCGACAACGCCGACAACTTGTATTACAGACCGCTGAGACAACATTTGACCCACTACCTTTCGACTCTGCTTGCGCTCGTCGGTTTGGGGTCATTGCTAGTGAATTACGCGCCAGTGGGCGCACGTCACGTGCACGTGGTCTTGACGCACTTATTGCAGCAACAGCACTGACTCATGAGCTACCACTGTTCACCCGCAATGTGCGGGACTTTGCTGGTATCACGGGGCTGGATGTGCGCGCCGTTTAGACAGAATCCGGCTGGTGGTTACTACCCGTGTGGATCTACTTATTCACCCAAGTAGGCGCGCTCCAACTCGGCAAGATCAATTTTTTTCATGCCGAGCATTGCCTCCGTCGCACGTTTCGCACCGTGCTGATCCTCCCCGCCTAGGTACGTCATCATGTCCGTGGAGATCACTTGCCAGGACACACCAAATTTGTCTTTAAGCCATCCGCATTGACTCTCTTCTCCACCATTCTCTGTGAGCAGTTTCCAGTACTTATCAATCTCTGCCTGATCACGGCACGGAATTTGAAAGGAGACTGCCTCGGAGTGCGGGAACTGTGGACCGCCGTTCAGCGCCACGAACTCTTGTCCGAAGATTGTGAAACCAACAAACACTTCCTCACCCTGGTGATTTCCCGGAGTCTCAGCGGGGGTGTCCCACCCGCCAGCGAGTTCACTGTCCGGAAAAATGCTGGTGTAGAACTCAGCCGCTTCCCGAGCACTGCCGTCAAACCATAAACATGTGGTGAGTTTCATGCCCGAATGCTAATGCGCTGCCCGCGCCAAGAGACGGTTGTGAGAAATTCGGAAAGCGCGCCCGTAGGGATTCGAACCCCAAACCTTCTGATCCGTAGTCAGATGCTCTATCCGTTGAGCTACGGGCGCACGACCCGCAACACCGTTGTGAGCCGAAACGGGAGTCTAGCGACTGGCAAAGCCCGCCATTTAGGCAGGCTCAGCCAGTTATTGCCTGGTGTGTACCTGTGGCGGAGGCGGAGGGATTTGAACCCTCGATGGGGATGAACCCAAACCGCATTAGCAGTGCGGCGCCATAGACCGGACTAGGCGACGCCTCCCCGCTGCCAACTCGGTTTCCCGCGAAAGCAGCCCACTTAGCCTAATGCCTCGGGATTTACGGCACACTTGCGGATCGTGACGGCTCGTAAACCCACCCTGAGTGACCCTGATTCGATCAGATCCGAATCGGTCAACACCCTTGCCATTGATTGCGGTGGTGGTGGGATCAAGGGCACCGTCTTAGATGAAGCGGGCACCATGCGCGCTCAACCGATTCGTGTTCCCACCCCGTATCCATTTGGCACGGAATTATTTGTGTCCACGTTGGTGGACCTCGCGGCTCAACTTCCAGCAGCGGACCGAGTGACCGTGGGGTTGCCCGGCATGATCCGTCACGGCGTGGTGATCACGACTCCGCACTACATCACCCGTTCTGGTCCTCGCTCCAAAATTCTTCCCGAGTTGGTTGAGCAGTGGGAGAACTTCGATGCTCGCGCAGCACTGACAGCTGCCTGGAATAAACCCACCAAAGTTCTCAACGACGCTGAGGTGCACGGCGCTGGTGTTATCTCCGGGCAGGGACTGGAGTTGGTCATGACTCTCGGGACCGGACTCGGCAGCGCACTTTTTGATGGTGGCGTGCTCGCCCCCCACTTGGAGTTGTCCCAGGCGCCGGTTCGATGGGGTCTGTCCTATGACACATATATAGGTGAACATGAAAGAAAAAGATTGGGCGATGCCCTGTGGTCGCGTCGTGTCACGCGTGCGGTGGACGTGCTTCGACCGGTGTTCCTGTGGGATCGGTTATACCTCGGTGGCGGCAATTCCCGCTCCCTCACACCTACGGCGATCAAGAAACTAGGTGACGACGTGGTGATTGTCCCCAACTCCGCGGCACTCGTCGGTGGCGCTCGCGTGTGGCAATTGCGAACCGACTGATGGCCACGAACACCGTGCCGATGCGCCGGATTGATTCCGTCGGTGTCAGCATGTATTTGCTCGCCGCATTCCTTTTTGCTTTGAACGGATCTATTTCCAAGTTGGCCATGTCCGCTGGCTTGGACCCGGCGCACCTCACGCAGCTACGCAGTGGCGGTGCCATGGTGGTGCTAATTGCGTTTGTGCTCGTGACCAATCGGGGCGCATTCCGCATTCAACGCGGTGAACTTCCCTTCCTCCTCGCGTATGGCGTGATCGCATTCGTTCTTGTCCAGTTCCTCTACTTCTTTACCGTCTCTCGGCTGCCGTTGGGCCTTGGAACTCTGCTGATTTTTCTAGCACCCGTTGTGGTGGCGCTCTGGGTGCGCTACGGCAAGAGGCAACCGGTCAGTAACCGGCTGTGGATTGCCATTGCCCTGAGTTTGTTAGGACTGGCATTGGTCTCCCAGGTCTGGCAGGGGTTCAACGTGAACCTGCTCGGAGTTCTCGCCGGTTTGCTGTGCGCGGTCATCCTGGCCCTGTACTGGCTGCTTGGTGAAGCAGGTCAAAAGAAACGCGATGGGGTTTCCCTCACCATGTGGGGATTTATTTTCGCCACGTTGACGTGGACAATCCTGCAACCGTGGTGGGACTTCCCCTGGTCGGTGCTCACCGAGATGTCCGTCCCGGAGACAACAGTGTTTCCAGCGCTACCCATCTGGGGAATCATGCTGTGGGGTGTGCTGCTAGGCACCGTTGCACCCTTCCTCCTGGTACTCGGATCACTGCGCCGCATCGGTGCGCAACGTGCGGGGATAGTCGCCACGACCGAACCCCTGTGGGCAGGGCTTCTGGCGATCGTCGTCTTAGGTGAAACGCTGACCTGGGTGCAGGCGCTGGGCGGTGCGATCGTGATCGCCGGGATTGTGTTGGCGGAGACGTCCCGCACGGTGGGACCGGTCGAGGACGCCGAGACCCTCCCCACCCCGGTCTAATTCTTCGACACAAACGCGGCTGCACCCTAGGCTGACCCCATGTTGACCAAGGCTTATGCCGCACCCACCGCCGGAGCACCACTGGAACCCACCGAGATCGAGCGACGTGAACTCGGTCCCCACGACATTCTGATTGACATCAAATTCGCCGGCGTCTGCCATTCCGATATTCACCAGGCACGGGAGGAGTGGGGACAGGCCTCCTTCCCCATGGTCCCCGGGCACGAGATTGCGGGCATTGTCAGCGCGGTGGGGTCCGCCGTCACCACATTCGCCGTGGGCGACCGAGCCGGTGTGGGTGTCTTTGTGGACACCTGTCGTGAGTGTGAGAACTGCCAGCAAGGACTCGAGCAGTACTGCACCGGGCACGTGAGCGTGACATACAACGGCACCGAAGCGGACAAAGTGACCCCGACCCAAGGTGGCTACTCGCAAGCGATTGTGGTGGATGAGAACTACGCCCTCCACATTCCAGAGAACCTGGGCTTAGATGTTGCCGCACCACTCTTATGCGCGGGAATCACCGTGTATTCACCCTTGCGTGAATGGAATGTTGGCCCGGGAACATCCGTTGGTGTCGTTGGTCTCGGTGGACTGGGACACATGGCAGTGAAGATCGCGCACGCCATGGGCGCTGATGTCACATTAATCAGCCACTCCGCTCACAAGGAAGCCGATGCCCGAGCTCTGGGCGCCCAACACTTCCTGTTGTCCAGCGACAAAGAAAACATGAAGGAAGCCAAGAATTCCTTTGACGTGATCATTAACACCGTGTCCGCCCCACTGGACATGGACCGCTATCTGTCCTTACTGAAACTGGATGGAACACTCGTCATGGTCGGACTTCCTGTTGAACCTCTTTCTCTGCGCACTTTCACGCTGACCGGCTCACGCCGTCGCCTTGCCGGGTCGCAAATCGGCAGCATTGCTGAGACCCAGGAAATGTTGGACTTCTGTGCCGAGCATGGTTTCGGTGCCGACATCGAGGTGATTGACGCGAAAGACGTCAACACCGCCTGGGACCGCGTGGTCAACAGCGACGTGAAGTATCGGTTTGTGATCGATACATCAACTCTGTAATCGAGCCTTGAGTGCTGTGAGGCGCTGACGGTTGCTCCGCAGGATCAACAGGAACGGCTTGTTGCCCACAATCACAATCAGGGCGAATAACAGCGTCAGCGGCCACGGGTTAAAAAAGGCGAGGGGAACCCAGCTCACTAGGGACACCCAGTGCACCCACTCCGCTCGGCGCACCTCAGCGAGGTAACGGTCAATGCTCTCCACGTTTCGCTGGGGCATGACGTTCTTACTTTCTCCACCGAACGTCGCACCCAACTCCGGCAAACGACGCGCTAACCGGGACACGTGCAGAAACCGGTAAAAACCTGGTGTCTCCCATGGAGTGAGCGTGAGCGGTGGGACGTCCGCGCGGAATAGCCGCGAACTGAGTCGGGGTGCCAGGGCACCAAAGCCAATAGAGATGCCAGCAACAATCACAATGTCCAGTACAACGAGCGCTGCCAGTTGAGAAGCGGACATGCAGCACCACCTATCCCATGAACGAGTGTGGTGGCCAATGGCCACCACACCACTCCGCGGCGAGGGAGGGATTTGAACCCCCGGAGAGTTTCCCCTCGGGCGCTTTCAAGGCGCCTGCAATCGGCCGCTCTGCCACCTCGCCATGAACGTCCCGGATTGTGCACTGGTGGCATATCGCGGAATGTCCGGCGCTAACCGTATCTGACCCATAAAAAATATTTTCCGGATGCTGCATCCAAATGGCCCGTTTCGACAGTAAAGGGGGTAACAGCAGCATTCAACCGCACGACTACTCAAGGAGAATCCATGAAATCCCAGAAATCAACCCGGTCGGTTGGCCGTCGCTCGGCCATTCTCGCCGGCGCATTACTGATCCCCGCCGGCCTCGTGGCCGCACCCGCCATGGCGGCAGATGACGCCACCGTTTCCGTGCTCCATGCGATTCCCGCTGGATCCGGTGCCGATGTCGTTGACGTATACGCAGGCGACGCCCTGTTGATCGACAACTTCACCCCGGGCTCACTCGAGACCCTGACCGTGCCCGCTGGCACGTACGACCTCGGCGTTTTCGCCGACGGCGCGACTCCTGCAGATAGTGAAGCAGT
>JAIOWY010000091.1:0-6665 GCA_021741845.1 Candidatus Nanopelagicales bacterium | reverse complement strand
TCGCAGCGAGGGCGGGGAACCGGTGCCGTTTGATGGCGACTATGCCGGTGATTTCGGTGGCCTGGGCAGGGATGCGGATCCCACCGATCCAGGCGACTGGCGCGGCATCGCGCCGGTACGCGATTCCACGTGGCATGGCACGCATACCGCCGGCGTGATCGCCGACGTTGTCCCCGGGGCGAAAATCCAACCCATCCGAGCGTTGTCCTGGCGCGGTGGCCTGCTCAGCGACGTCGCCGCAGGCATCACCTGGGCTAGCGGTGGGACCGTCGACGGGACACCGGCGAACGCGACCCCCAGCAGAGTCATCAACCTGTCCTTCTCCGTGCAAGCCGCCTGCCCGAACACACTGCAAACCGCGATCCATGACGCCGTCGCGCGAGGGTCAGTTATCGTTGCTGCCGCCGGTAACAACAACGACGATGCCACCGGCTACGCGCCCGGCAACTGCGCCAACGTCATCACCGTCGGCGCCACCAACGCCGACGGCAAACGCGCCACCTACTCCAACTACGGGGCCGCGGTCGATTTCGCCGCACCCGGAGCCACGCCCCGCACCACTCGCGAAGGCACCTCCATCGCCGCCGCCCACACCGCAGCAGCACTCGCCCTCATCGCCGCCCAGCAGCCGGACCTGACACCTGACCAGCTAGCAGCGGAACTCACGGGCAGGTACCTGCGCGCATTCCCCGGCGAGGCGTGTGACGACGTAACCGACAAGACGTGCGGGGCCGGACTACTGCAGATCGCGTCAGGACCGGCACAAGTGGACCGGGTCTACTTCCAGGAGTTCAGTTCCAGCCGTTGGACGGGTCATGAAGTTTGTCCCAGTGATGCGCGGCGTCGCACGAACTACGGATGCGTCCTCTTACGTGAAACGGCGTCGTACTCCACACTTTTCTCTGCGAATCCTGACGGGACTGATCAGCAGGCCATCGATATCACCTGTCTCCCCACCCAAGCCCACTGGAAGGCGCCTTGGAATGGCGTCGAGAAGATCAGCGTGGATGCAGCGAACGGCAAGATCTACTGGGAAAACGATTCTGAGCCTGGCATTGCTCGAGTCAACCTTGACGGATCCGGTTGTGAATTGGTTGCAAATGGTTTGTACTACGGAAAAAGATCCATCGCGTTGGACTCAACGGGTTCCTACCTCTACAGCGTGCAGTACACCACACTCCGTCGCGTTGATATTGGTGCTGGAACGATCACCAACCTCACGCTGACCGACCTGGGTTTCACTCCGAGTGCGATAGCTGACCTCACGGTTTCCGGTTCGACTCTGTACGCAACGGTTGAAGGACCATCATCGTCATTCAGTCAGGTGATTGCCGTCAGTCTCGATCCAACTTCCACTAACCAGTCTGCTACGAGAGTGCTCAGTGTGGATCAGCCCGCGTCCATGCTCGGTCTATCCGTGGATGCTGCCAATGACAGGATCTACTGGGCGACAGGCTCCGCGGTGCGCCGAGCGACCCTGAGCACAGGCGCGGACATCGAAACCATTGCCACAGGAACGTTCGACTACGTGACATTGCTTCCCGCGTCGGGACGACTCTTGGCCGGCGACAAGGACAGTGCCGTAGGCGCCACATTGATGGATGCCGACGGATGCAACCAGGAGCCAAGCACGATCAAGACACGATCCTTCCCAGCAGCAATCTCGTCGGCAGCGCCAACTTCGCCCTATGTCGTGACGAGTACTGCCGACACCGTCGATGCGAACGATGGTGTCGTGACGCTTCGTGAGGCGATCACGTCGGCAAACGTGGGCTCAGGCGAAACGATCACCTTCGATCTACCAAACCCTTCAACCATCACACTGAGCAGCAGTCTGCCTCAGATCACCAAGCCGATGACGATCACCGGACCTGGTGAAGCGCAACTCACCATTAACGCCAATGGAAGTAACCAAGTCTTCGTCATCAACGGCGGCAGTGGTGGACTGACGGGCGTGACGATCAGCGATGTGACGGTGACTGGAGCAACAAGTACTGATACCAACAACGGTGCTGTGGTTCACAACACGAAAGCAACATCCACGCTCCGCCGGATAACGGTGGACAGCAACTCGGCAGCGAGGTTGATCTACAACTATAACGCTGGCTCCTACCTCACAGTGGATCAGAGCACCTTCTCGGGAAACTCAGCCAGCGGTCAAAGAGTCATCTTTGGCGATCATGGCTCCCACGATGGCAGTGACAACGTCGTGACAGTCACCGACTCCGTGTTTGCCAATAACGATGCAACAGCTCTCTGGGCCTACCGCAAGATGGTTGTGTCCGACTCGACGTTCACGGGCAACAGCACGGTTGGGGAGATCTACCGGACGGGTGATCAGCGATTCGTGGATAACACGGTCACCGCTAATGGGAATGGCCTCTTTCTGAAGCTTTACAGTGGAGGTACGTGGGAGGGATCACACACGGTCACGGGTAATACATTCTCCGGTAACAACGGTTACGGGCTGAAGTTGGATGCGAATGCGGTCAATGCGTACTCCCCGAACATCCGTGGGACCTATGTCCCACCGGTGATCACCGGGAACACTTTCTCCGGCAACAGTCCCGACTTGATTTACGGCGCCAGTCGGACGGTGCCGGCGGGAATTGTCGCCACCAACACATTCGTTGATCCCACCCCGACCCCTACACCAAGTCCGGATTCCGGTAGCGGTGGCTCGTCGGGCTCTGCTGGCTCGGGTGGTTCGGGTGCTCCGGTTGAGTCGAGGATTCCGCCGCCTCGCGTCTCCCTGCCGGTGGGTGTTGTGGTGGGTTCGGGTGTGATGGTGGTCGATGGTGTTGCGGTGCCGGTTCGTCCGCAACGTGCTCCCTCGGGTGGTTCCTGGTCGGTGAAGGGTGCGGACTTCTCGCTGGACTTCATCCCGCAAGAAAGCCAGGCGGGTGTGTTGACAGGTCCGCAGGAGGAGTTGCGTGCTCCGGCGGGAGGCCAGGTTGAGGTCACGGGTGATGGTTACCTGGGGGGAAGTTCGGTCTCGGTGTATTTGTTGGCGCCGGAGGCGATGGGACTGGCATCAAGGTCCTCTGATGCGTCGGTGTTTTTGGGTGATGCCGTCGTTGGTGCCGATGGCACGTTCGCGGTGACGTTTACGGTGCCGGCATTGGTGGATCCGGGTGAGTTCGTGCTGCAGATCAATGGCTGGTCGCAGGAGACGTCGGTGCGTTCGGTGAATCTTGACCTGGATGTCTATGCGCCGATGACCTCGCGGAGCGTGGCGAAGGGGGCGTTCTTCCAGGGTCGTTCCGCTGAGTTCTCCCGCAATGGCCAGCGCAAGCTGCGCACCATGATTTCCGAGTTGCCGAAGGTGAGGCAGGACGTGCGGGTGGAGATCACCGCGGTGTCGGTGAGCCTGGATGACCTGGAATCTGATCTGCGGCTGGCCGCTCGTCGGGGCCGGGAGTTGCGGGACTACCTATTCGAGAGTGGTGTGCAGGGGACGTATTCGGTGACTGTTCGCACCGAAGACGAACTACGCAGCGAAGATAAGGCGCCGGCGCTGATTGTATCCTCGAAGGGCAAGCCGTTGACCACGGTGCGAATCACTTATGGAGCGTTCAGCTCTTCAGGCAATTAATCTCTTTGTGCCCGGCTGCCAGCCAGTGCCACGTTCCGACGTCGGTCACTGGCTCATTCAGAAGCTCGGTTGATCCATTGTGCTGACCGTGTCCGCTAGCGGTGTTAGTCTCGGATCAATGAACCCTGAACCAGTGCTGCGAAAGCGCACTCCAACACCCATCATCCTGATTCATGTCTTGGCGTATATCGGTGTGGCATTCTGGCTCTCCATGATCGTCACTGCCGTGACGACCGCGAGTGATACCGCAGTGGTCGTGGTTGTGATCGGAGTGGTTCTTGGCAGCGCACATGTCGGGATTTCGGTTTTCACAACTCGACACAGCTCCGCCGCAATCAAAGCAATGTGGTTTGTTTTTGTGAGTGACTCATTTTTAGCGATATTTGTTGACTATCGCGCCGCTGTCCTCGTGTTGTTCACGGTTGTATTGATAGCTCTGACCAGAACTGGTGCTGGTAAGGAATGGTTTAACCCAGCGGAATAGTCCACTGTCCACCTAACGAAAGGTCAGAACGTGAATCGAATGAAAATTGTGCTGGTGGTTTCGGCATTTTTGGCGGCACTGCTCACTGTCTCCCCTGTGCACGCGGCAGATCAGCTGGCTGCACCTTTGAAGGGAACCTGGACGGGATCGTCCAGCGGCTACCAAGGCACCTCATTTACGTCTGGCTTTGAAAAGATAGTAATAACCAAGACCAAGGGCCGTTCCGCAGTCGGCACGTGGCAATACAAGACCAAGGCCAGCGACAAGTGGAGTAAGCCGGAACGTGTGACCCTGACCGTGTTTCCAAATGACGCATCCGGGTTGGTGGTGTACGGGGCTGACGCCGAGGGTGTGTACAGCGGTGAACTCACCGAAAGTGGTGAACTGACATTGGCGTATAGCCAGGTGGCAGCCAAACCCATGACCCTGCAATTCCAGCTCAGCAAGAGATAGTCACCAGAGGTCGGTGTCCATTTCTTCACGGCCCGTTCAACTTACCGTGTGGACAGTTCAACGCGTTTTAACATCACCTCTGGTTAACTCAGACTTTCGGCTACGTTGAAAGGGTGCCAGGCGTGAAAGATCGGCCATCGGTCCTGTTTGTTTGTGTTCACAATGCTGGGCGATCCCAGATGGCAGCCGCCTATCTGCAGGCCCTGGCGGAAGGACGAATTGAGGTGCGCTCCGCGGGCTCAGCGCCAGCGGAACAGGTTAATCCCGCGGCTGTGGCGGCTATGCTCGAAGAAGGTATCGACATGAGTGCGGAGACACCCAAGATCCTCACCGACGATTTCGTGCAAGAGTCTGACGTTGTGATCACCATGGGGTGCGGTGACACGTGCAAGTTTTACCCGGGCAAGCGGTATGAGGACTGGGTATTGGACGATCCCGCCGGACAGGGCGTTGATGCCGTACGTCCGATCCGCGACGAAATCCGTCGTCGTGTCGAGGTACTCATCTCGGAGTTGATGCCTGTAGACGGAGACGTTGCGTGAAGGCGAGCGACTCGGAGGAAGCGGCTGTCCTGGGCAAGCTCTCCGTTCTCGACCGTTTCCTGCCCGTCTGGATCGTGGCTGCTATGGCTGGAGGTCTGCTCCTAGGACGTTTCTTCCCGTCCATTCAGGACATTCTCGACGCCGTCAAGATCGACCAAACGTCGTTGCCTATAGCACTCGGTCTATTCCTGATGATGTATCCAGTGTTAGCCAAAGTGCGTTATGAAGACATGGGGCACGTTACCGGGGATCGCAAACTTCTCCTGCTTTCGCTGCTGCTCAATTGGATCATTGGTCCGTTGCTCATGTTCGCATTGGCGTGGATATTCCTAGCTGACTATCCTGCATTCCGCACTGGCCTGATTGTGATTGGTCTGGCGCGCTGTATTGCCATGGTGTTGATTTGGAACGACCTCGCATGCGGTGATCGTGAGGCGGGCGCGTTGCTTGTGGCGATCAACTCCGTGTTCCAGATATTGGCATACGCGGTGCTGGGAACCTTCTACCTCACTATTCTCCCCGGCTGGCTGGGGCTCGACACCCAAGACGTCACGTTCTCGACGTGGGATATCACCAAGGCGGTGTTGGTCTTCCTGGGAATTCCCTTGGCACTTGGCATGTTCACTCGCTATATCGGGGTCAAGACCAAGGGCAGGCAGTGGTACGAAACGAAGTTCATTCCACGAATTAGCCCCTGGGCCCTCTACGGGTTACTTTTCACGATCGTCATTCTCTTTGCACTGCAAGGTGAAGCAATTACCTCCGATCCTGCGTCCGTTGCGTTGATTGCCGTTCCGCTATTGATCTATTTCATTGTCATGTGGGGAATCTCGTTCCTCATTGGGTACAGGTCCCACATGAGCTATCCCAAGACCGCGACGTTGGCATTCACAGCAGCAGGCAACAACTTCGAATTAGCCATTGCGGTGAGCATTGGCGTGTGGGGGGTGACCAGTGGCCAAGCGCTCACCGGCGTGATTGGACCTCTGATTGAAGTCCCGGCACTTGTTGCCTTGGTATACGTGTCCCTGTGGTTGCGGCGTAAGTACTACTCGCAGCGGGAGAAAATGGCTTTGCCGTAACAAGAATTTTCTGTTCAATGTTGGTACCGTGAAGGCATGATTGAGATCATCAAAGATTTACCTGGCAACGTCGTCGCTTTTGAAGCTGTGGGCGAGGTCACCGCTGCGGACTACAAAGAGATTTTGGATCCTGCGGTCGCCTCTGCCATTGAACAATTCGGCGACATTAATGTTCTGTACATATTGGGTGATCGATTCACCGGGTACTCCGGTGCCGCAATGTGGGATGACGCAATCGTGGGCACGGAGCACTGGAAGCACTGGAAAAAGATTGCGGTGGTGACCAATACCCCATGGGTGACCCATGCGATTCATGCCATTGCCTGGATGGTGCCTGCTCGGATCAAACTGTTCACCGTGGCGGAAAAGCCCGCTGCAGTCGAGTGGATTTGTTCCTAAGTCTCGCTATTGCTTTAGCTCAGTGATTGGAGTGCATGGAGCACCGCGTGTACTCGAGCCACTTCATGGGTTCGCATGAGGTTCACGCCCCCCAGGCTGGCAACGACCGC
>JAIOWY010000090.1:0-6705 GCA_021741845.1 Candidatus Nanopelagicales bacterium | reverse complement strand
GGGGCTGCGAAGGGGCGCACAGAGTGCAAAGAGCGCGTAGATGCGGGAGAGTGGGAGGGTGAACAATCAACTCGCACTCGTCACCGGTGGCACCTCGGGAATAGGTCTTGCCGCCGCTATGGCCCTCGGATCCGCGGGGGCAACAGTCGTGGTACTCGGTGCGACACCTGAATCAGGTCAAGCCTCGGCGGAAGCACTTGTTGCCATGGGGATTGACGCCGTGGGGGACGGCGCCCACACCGAAGATCATCAGGCCATGGAGGCGCTCGCCCACCGGCTGGGAGCCCTGGCGGAACCAGACATTGTGATTGCCAGTGCGGGCGTCATGAGTGACCGGCTGTCCAAGACAGTGCGCACGAGTCCTGAGGAATGGGACCGTGTGCTGGGCATCAACCTCACCGGGGTGTGGAACACACTACGGCTCTTCACCCCGCCCATGATCGCGCGGCGCTCGGGTCGGATTGTGACGGTCTCCGCCTGTCTCGGGCGTTTCACCGGTCCCGGTACGGCTGGGGGTCTGGCCCCGTACCGGGTGAGTAAAGCCGCCGTGAATGCCCTCACCCGGAACTTCGCTGCGGAAACAGGCTGGGGAGAGCGTGGGGTGCTCGTCGATGCCATGTGTCCCAACCACTGTCGAACGCGCATGGGGGGACCTGAGGCGCCGCGGTCTGCGGAAGAGGGAGCCGACACCGTCACCTGGCTTGCTTCGACGGATCTGGGCGAGCGGGAGGCAGTCGTGGGGGTTCACGCCTTTCCCTTGACCGGATTGCTCTGGGAAGACCGAGCGATTGTTCCCTTCTAATAGCCGTAGGCAAGTGCCAGTGCTGACTGGGCAGGAGGGTCAGATCAATCCCCCCCCTCACGGCAGGGTCCGCTGGTGATCCGAGCCCACACCTGTGCTTATCCTTAGAAACTGCGTTGTTCTGTCAATCCGCCGGTAGTAATTGTGTGAAAGGAGCGTCACCATGTGGCCAGGTGTGCGATCGGCGTCCCTGGCTGGCGTGAGCGCACTGTTGGTCAGTTCGCTGTTTGCCCCAGGGTTGGCGGCCCCCACTTCAGCGAATCAGGCTCGTAATGATGTGGTCACAGAACCCACTGCAGAGCCAACAACCTCCACAGTCGCATTAGGTGCTTATACGCCGAAACTGTTGCATGTTGCGCCGGGTGCTACTGACACCTCACTCACGGTTGTGTATCAACCCATTGATCCGCTGACTGTTGCCTCAGCACCCGAAGCCGTCATCAATTACGAATTGTCTTTTGACCGCATCACGTGGTGGCCCTGTGCGGCTCCCACGGAAGCGGAAATTGTCGCTGGATCTGCACAATGCAATCTGTCCGATCTGCGGCCACTGCGCACGTACGCTGTGTACTTGCGAGCCGTTGAAACCCAGGAAATAAGTCTTGGTTCTGTCGCGGCAACGACTATCTCACTCGTAGCCGGTCCGCTGATTGGTACGACCGAAGTCCCGGCAAGTGCTGATCCGGATAAGCCGGCAAAATTACCAGCACCGCGAATCAACGTCACAGCTTCATTTAATCCAGCAAGTAACTCCTTGGGTGCAACGGAGAGATCACTGGGCGTTGGTACGTTGCCCAAGGTGACTTTCTCGCGCGAGATACCGAATAAAGAAACGGTGGAAAAGCACCTCGTCGTGTCTGCTGAGACAGATGGGGTAATCCGCCCGGTCGCTGGGGCATGGGGGTGGGTGAGTGAGCGTTCTGCAGTATTTCGTCCGAAAAATTACTGGCCCGGCAATTCGATTATTCGCATTGTGTCCGATCTTGATCGTGTGGTGCTCGGAAAATCGGGCAAAAATTATTTCGTAGGCTCAAAAAAGCTCAATACGACCTTTCAGTTCACAACGGCAAGGAAATTCGTAGCCAAAGTGGACGGTAAGACGAAGAAAATGAAGGTCTATATAGATGGAAAGAAAGTCAAAACATTTCCCGTGTCATTAGGCAAGAACGAGTGGGAAACGCGCAATGGCACAAAGGTTATTAGTAGCGCTAAGGAACCCATCAAGATTTACCGCAGTGAGTCACTGGGTCTGACCGACCCGGAGGATCAATATGAATTAGAAGCGCCGTGGAACACTCGACTGACACCCACGGGCGAATTTATCCACGCTGCACCGTGGGCATATGGGCGCCTCGGTCGATACAACGGTTCTCATGGTTGCACCAATATGTATGCCGACGATGCTGAGTGGATTTACAAGAATTCCATCCCTGGTGACGTTGTGTACTACACAAACACAGGGGGAGACACGGTCGAACCGTGGAACGGGCCTGGTGGTTTGTGGAATATTCCGTGGAGCAAATGGTTAAAAAAATCAGCCCTGGCGAGTAATTCGAACTCGGTAGACACCGACACGGATGCGGGTACCGGGTCACTGGAAACGGCGAAACCGGCCAGTGCCTGAAATGCCGGTGCCCCGTCTCGTGCGAGATTCGGAGTGGCACGTCGATCCGGGTTGGAGACAGGGCCGCGGGGCGTGGGGCGGGTTGACCATCACGCGCATGGCTGATGCGGTATGCCAGATCGAGGATCCCGCCCGAACCATCAGGACACTGTCCGCGCAGATTCTCGAACCAGTCACCGCTGGCGACTATTTCGTGAGCGTCGAATGCCTCCGCGCAGGGTCCGCCATGTCAACGTGGAACGTGGCGGTCAGGCGCCAGATGGATTCGGAATTGGTGGCCCAGGGGCAAGTCATTACCGGGAGCGAACGGGTCGTGACAGTGACCCCCGAATTGAGCACATGGGGGACGGCCACTATGCCGGTGGTGGAGCCGTGGGAGTCGGTTGCTATTGCCCCAGTGGGTCCTCCCTTTGCGCCGGAGTTCACTGCTCGATTGGAGTTTCGACCCGTGACGCCGTTGCCGACGGCGGGGGATACCGCAGGTGCGATTGGTTGGATCAACATCCCCCACAGCACAGCGTCCGGGAATGTCTGGACCGCGCCGGAACTGATGGGAATCATTGACGGTTGGTGGCCGGCTACCTATACCTTGATGGATTCCATGCACCCCATGGCCACGGTGGCCTTCGCCGTGCATCTGCTCATTGATCCCGCAGAGATTGCACCCATCGACGGGGAACGGTCACCGCTACTCCATGAAGCGTCGGTGAGCTCTGCATACGGAGGATTCACCAGCGAATTGCGCAGACTGTGGACTCCTGATGGACGTTTGGTTGCGGAGAATCTGCAATCAATCGTGGTTATCAAATAGTGCACCTGAACTAGAAGTACGGCGGAAGCGCCGTCACTGCCATTGAATAGTTTTGCTGCTCTCCAATATTTTCGTCACGTAATTTTCTGTTTCTGGAAATGGTGGTACCCCGTTATATTCGCGAACGGCCCCATGCCCAGCGTTATAGGCAGCCAACAGATTATGTAGTTTCTTGCCGTCCACGTTTGCGACAAGTTTCCTATTGACGCAGTTCAGCTCCGCAGCACTGTGAATCGCATCAATGGGGTTCCAGACGTCGGCCGAACCGTCGTTGTCAGCGTCGATTCCAAATTGTTTCCACGTCGCTGGCATGAACTGGGCAATTCCTTGTGCGCCCGCGGGACTGAGTGCATTGGGATCCCATCCACTTTCTGCATGCAATTGAGCGGCAAAGACATTGACCGGAACAGAGGGGCATCGCTCGGCCGCTTCCCGGATCACAGATGTAAATTCCTGCGGGACTGTTGCGGGCGCCCCGAGGAGTTCCTCTCGCACGGCACGGGGGAGCCGTTCCATCATGAGCATGATGCCTCCGGCAAGAACCGAGACCACCACCGCAACAATCACGAGGGATCGCAGGCGATGTGGCGTTCGAGTTGCCGGGGACATGCCTCCCACCATAACCCGGAGGCTCACGGGGAACAGTCACCCGGCTTCATCAGATGTAGAGTCGTTATATGGCGGAGCAGGGGAGTACCCCAGATGTGCTACCCGAGGGTGTTATGCAGCTCTTTCATAAGGAATTTGCCGAAGCATATGCGGACATTGGCCGACTAAATCTGGCGGTGTTTGGAAAAACGGGCAGTGGGAAATCGACCCTTGTCAATGCAGTTTTTGGAAAGAACGTTGCGCCAACCGGCATCGGTGAGCCAGTGACCAAGGGCTTGAACTATTACATTCATTCCAGTGGTTTTCTCGGTGTTTACGACTCTGAGGGTTTCGAAACCGGGACATCAGGTGACTCGATTCTGGCCGGTCTGGCCCGTATTATTGACGCGAAGCGCGCTCAACCGGTTGATCAAAGAATTCACGCGGCCTGGTACGTGGTGCGGTGGTCAGACCGCCGTTTCGAAAAAGCACAACAGGACTTTGTTCGATCAATCAGTAATGTGGGCTTACCCGTTATTGTTGTCATGACACAAGTGCCCGCCCGGCTCACACCAGAAGGACTGGAAGTTCACCCGGAGGCTCGTGAGTTTGCCCGGTACATAGAGGACCTTGGGCTGCCGATTCGCGTAGATGGTCACGTCTACCTCACCAACGCCTTAGAGGATTCCTTCACCCACTCGGTGGTATTTGGGCTCACGGAATTAGTGGAAGCAACCCACCGGGTGATTCCCGACGGTGTGGCTCAAGCTCTCACGTCAGCGCAACAGGTGGATGTGCATCGAAAAAAAGAGGCCGCCGCCGGAGTCATTAAGCAGGCGGCGCTGGTGGCAGGGGGAATTGGCGCCGTGCCCATTCCCATTGCAGATGCAGCCCTTCTTGTACCCAATCAAGTGGCCATGATTGCTCGCATCACGGCGATCTACGGACTTCCTTCCTCTCGATCCAGGGCTTTGAGTATTGCCGGCGCTGCCATTTTGACCGGGGGGGCCACGCAGGCGGGCCGCTACGCCGTGACTCAGCTGTTGAGACTTGTGCCCGGTGGCCTTGTTGCTGGGTCCGCTATTTCCGCGACGGTCGCGGCGACTTTGACCCGGGCGATAGGTGTGGCCTGGTCACGCGTTTGTGAATATGCACTCACGTTGTCACCTGCGGATCAGGTCCAATTCCTCGACGAGGACGTCAAAGATCAATTTCTGACCTACCTGCGATCAAGTACTTCAGGAGATAAGTAATGGGTCAGCACGCTCTGCATCCTTTTGTTACCGTGGCGCCATGAAACGGTTCCTAGTCTTACTTTCATTGATCGGATCAGCAGTGGCGGGCTTCCTCTGGTGGAAGAAGCGTGAGATCGCTCGTGCGCAATCCGTGAGTGCTGATCCATGGCCACAGGTCGTAGCCGAGACAACTACGGTGGTCGCCCCAGCTTCCACAGCCCAGCCGGCTTCCGACTCTGAGCTGCAGGAGCCACCCGCTCCGAGTAAACCCGCTGCCAAGGCAAAACCAAGAAAAGCGACCAAGAAGTCTTCCCCGCCATCCACCTAATTTCGCCGAACGCGAATTGCCTCCTGGTGAATTGTGCAGGGTGCAAGGGAGCGTGGTTGAGTTAGTTCTATCGTCTAAGAATAATTCCGAG
The DNA here is from genome assembly GCA_021741845.1 of Candidatus Nanopelagicales bacterium. GTDB lineage: Bacteria > Actinomycetota > Actinomycetes > S36-B12 > S36-B12 > UBA4592. The sequence goes on along the minus strand of JAIOWY010000090.1, from coordinate 1,226 downwards.
CTCAGGGAGTTATTCGCATGAGAGAGGAGGCATAGATGCGTGATCCTGCACACCTAGTAACAGAGCATCAAGAGGTTCTTTTCTCTGAGCCCCCTGTCCTCGTTCATGCTTTTAGTGGCTTCGTCGACGCTGGCAGCGGAGTCAGGTTGCTGTCTGAACATATTTTGAATGAATGCGATCACACGTTAATCGCTTCTTTTGACATTGATGAGTTACTGGACTACCGAGCACGCCGTCCGCGCATGCAATTTGTTGTTGATCACTTTGCGTCCGTCGATATGCCGAGAATTTCCCTCCACGACATCACTGACGCCAACGGAAAACATTTTCTCCTTCTTGAAGGACCTGAGCCGGACTATCAGTGGAATAGGTTCATTGCTGCGGTGGAGGACATGGTCCGCCGCTACGGCGTCACCCACGCGGTGGGATTGTCTGCCATTCCTTGGCCCATGCCCCACACTCGCCCACTGGGACTGACCGTGCACGGTAACGATCAGGAGGCGATCTTTGGTGCCGGGTCAGTCATAGGCGAAATTGAAGTTCCTGGTCATGTGGGTGCCATGCTCGAATTACGCTTAGGTGAAATTGGTTTGTCGTCCATTGGTATTACCGCACAGATTCCGCACTACCTGTCCCAATTTGAGTACCCCCACGGTGCCGTAGCCCTCCTCGACGGATTGGCAGCCGGACCTGACCTCGCAATTCCCCGTGGCGAATTACCGACACAAGCAGCTCGAACCCTTGAAAACATTTCCGAGCAATTGGTGGGGAACGAGGAATTCGCGGCGGTCGTCACTGCCCTCGAAACACAATACGACCAAATTGCGGAGGCGCTGACGGCAGGCGCAGGTGGACTAGCTGATGCAGACATTCCCACCGCAGATCAAATCGCAGCCCAGGTTGAGGCGTTTCTTGCGGAAGTTGAAACAGCACAGGACACCGACAAAGAGTCTGATACCTAGTAAGTCACTGACACGTCTGATTGCCTGACGTTATTCCTGTGAGCAGGTAGGTGTCTACTGCTGAATCGACGCAAGGATTCCCCCGTAGGTAAGCCGTATGGCCGTCTCCCACATAGGTGAGTAACGAACTTGTGGGCAATTGACGGTGAAGTGCCCGCGCCCATTTCATAGGTGTCGCTGGATCATAAGTGGTGCCAATGATCATGATGGGTGATGTGGTGGCGGAATAAGCAGCCTTGGGGGAGATTGATGAATGCCCAAACC
>JAIOWY010000089.1:0-6752 GCA_021741845.1 Candidatus Nanopelagicales bacterium | reverse complement strand
GTTCACCCTCCCACTCTCCCGCATCTACGCGCTCTTTGCACTCTGTGCGCCCCTTCGCAGCCCCCATCGCGCACACGCTCTAGGCTTATGTCGCACGCAGGTCGCCGGTGAGAGGAAAAACTGTGGCTGCTGAGCCCCCCGACCAATTCGGCCCCAATGACTGGTTGGTCGACGAGCTCTATCAACAGTTTCTCGTGGACCGCCATTCCGTTGACCCCGCCTGGTGGGACTTCTTCGCTGACTACGCCGGCCCCGAATCCTCCGCGGTAGCCAACCCGGTTCCCCCTTCTGACCCCGTGTCGGACAGCACACCTGTGCCGGCGCAGCACAGCACATCTGAGAAACCAGATGTTGCCGTGCCACAACCCCCACAATCACCCGCTTCACCAGCGCCGTCCGCCACCGACGTTGAACGGCTCAAGGGCCCCGCTGCTCGTGTTGTGACCAACATGGAAGAGAGCCTGAGCGTTCCGACGGCCACGAGTGTGCGCTCCATGCCCGTCAAACTTCTCTTTGACAATCGCACCGTGATCAATAACCACCTTGCACGCGGCCGGGGCGGCAAGGTGTCCTTCACTCATCTGATCGGTTATGCGGTCGTTCAAGCGATCAAGTCACAACCCGCCATGAACAATTCCTTCACCCACCTTGATGGCAAGCCCGCGATGTCCAAGAACGCTGATATTAATTTCGGTCTAGCCATTGATATTGCAAAGCCAGATGGTTCACGGCAACTCCTAGTGCCCAACATCAAAGCTGCCCAAAACATGGACTTTGCTACCTTCTGGACCCACTACGAAGACATTGTGCGCAAGGCTCGCACCAACAAGCTCACGGTTGAAGATTTTGCTGACACCACAGTGAGTCTGACCAATCCAGGAACAATTGGCACTAACCACTCAATCCCCCGACTTGTTGTCGGACAGGGATGCATTGTCGGTGTTGGCTCCATGGAATACCCCGCCGAATGGCAGGGTGCGTCTGAAGAAACTATTGCCCGAAACGCCGTCTCCAAGATTCTGACACTCACCTCGACGTATGACCACCGCATTATTCAAGGTGCCCAGTCCGGGGAATTCCTTCGGAAAATTCATGAACTCATTCTGGGTGGAGATCATTTTTATGATCATATTTTCCGCGATCTTAGAATCCCCTATGAACCCATTCGGTGGGCCAACGATATTTCCGCCAACCATGAAACGGACCTTGATAAAAACGTTCGTGTCCAAGAAGTAATACATGCCTATCGCGTCCGAGGCCACCTCATGGCGGACACCGATCCGCTCGAGTATCACCAACGTATGCATCCCGACCTGGACGTGCTGTCCCACGGACTAACTCTGTGGGATTTGGATAGGGAGTTCGCCACTGGCGGTTTCGGCGGTAAGCCCCTCATGAAACTACGCCAGATTCTTGGAGTACTCCGCGACTCCTACACGCGAACCGTGGGCATTGAATACATGCATATGCAGGATCCAGAGGAGCGCGCATGGATCCAGCAACAGGTTGAAATGCCGCACGTTAAACCCAACCCGTCCGATCAATTACGCATTCTTCGGAAATTAAATGAAGCGGAAGCATTCGAATCCTTCTTGCAAACCAAATACGTTGGACAAAAGCGCTTCTCACTGGAAGGTGCGGAATCCCTCATTCCCCTGTTGGATGAAATTCTGACCCAGTCGGCTGATCACGAAATCCTGGAAGTTGCCATTGGCATGCCCCACCGTGGCCGACTTAATGTGTTGGCAAACATCGCCGGTAAATCCTTTGGTCAAATTTTTAAGGAGTTTGAGGGCGAGTACGCCGAAAACTCCGTCCAAGGTTCCGGCGATGTCAAGTACCACCTCGGTACCACCGGTTCCTATGTCTCCGCTAATGGCAATTACACGTCCGTGTATCTGGCCGCTAATCCCTCACACCTCGAGGCTGTTGATCCTGTACTCGAGGGCATCGTTCGAGCAAAACAGGATCTTCTTCCCGCGGAATTACGCCACGATATTTTGCCGGTGCTTATGCACGGCGATGCTGCTTTTGCCGGTCAAGGCGTTGTCGCCGAAACCTTGCAGCTATCACAGCTCCAGGGGTACCGCACCGGCGGCACAATTCACATTGTCGTTAACAACCAGGTCGGATTTACCACCTCGCCTAAATACAGTCGCTCGTCCGTGTATTCAACCGACGTCGCTCGCATGGTTCAGGCGCCCATTTTTCACGTCAACGGGGACGACCCCGAAGCTGTCATATTTGTTTCCAAGCTCGCATTTGAGTTCCGGCAGAAATTCTCTAAGGATGTTGTCATCGATCTGGTGTGTTACCGCCGTCGTGGACACAACGAAGCAGACGATCCCTCACTTACCCAACCTCTGATGTATTCGATCATTGACAACAAGAGGTCGGTGCGCAAGCACTACACGGAGTCGCTCATTGGCCGCGGTGACATCACGGTCGAAGAAGCAGAGGAAGTACTCAAGCATTTCCAAGAGCAGTTGGAGCGGGTGTTCCAAGAAACAAGAACAAGTGAGTCCGCTGACGAATTTAGTCAACATGCGCGGGATATTTTGGAGACGGGCCAACTTGACCTTGTACCTCAAACACCGAGTCAAGATGTCGACACCAGTATTACCGCTGATCAGATAGAGACCGTGATTCAGTCTCAGCTGACCATGCCCGAGAACTTCAATGTGCATCCGCGCCTAGCTCCTCAGCTACAACGTCGTGAGCAGATGGTGAAGGACGACAATATTGACTGGGGCATGGCAGAAGCCCTCGCCGTGGGCTCGTTGCTCATGGAGGGTCGTACGGTTCGCTTGGCTGGCCAAGATTCCCGCCGCGGCACTTTCGGACATCGCCACATGGTGATAGTCGACAAAGAGACCGGTTGGCAATACAAGCCATTGAAGCAGTGTTACCGAGACGGTGCCAAGCTGTACATCTATGACTCATCGCTGAGCGAATATGCAGCATTGGGCTTTGAGTATGGATACTCCGTTGCCCGTCCAGACGCACTGGTCATGTGGGAAGGGCAGTTCGGAGACTTTGTCAACGGGGCCCAAACAATCATTGACGAGTTCATCTCTTCTGGCGAGCAGAAGTGGGGTCAAAGATCATCTGTCACCCTGCTGCTGCCCCACGGCCAGGAGGGGCAAGGACCAGATCACAGCAGCGGCCGCGTTGAGCGTTTCCTGCAACTGTGCGCACAAGACAATATGAGCGTTGCGATACCCAGCACTCCAGCCTCGTACTTCCATCTGTTGCGGTGGCAGGTTATGGGCCGCCTGTCACGGCCGCTGATCTGTTTTACACCAAAATCGCTGCTGCGTTCCAAGAACTCCGTGTCGAGTGTGAACGACTTCACCACCGGTGTATTTCGTCCGTTCCTCGGCGACCCCGTGGTCACCGACTCCCGGACCAAGCGAGTATTGGTGTGTAGCGGCAAGATCTACTACGACCTCCTGGCCTATCGCGAGCAGCATGGAATAACGGACACGGCCATTGTTCGACTCGAGAGGCTCTACCCATTGCCCGGTGTGAGTCTTCCAGCCATGGCCGTTCAGTATCCAGATGCCGATATTCGCTGGGTGCAAGAGGAACCGGCAAATCAGGGCGCCTGGTCCTTTATTGCACTCAACGTGCCACCCATGATCCAGCGCCCCGTCACGTGCGTATCTCGACCTGCATCCTCAGCTCCAGCTGTGGGTACTCATCAACGACATGAGGCAGATCAAAAAGCACTCATCGAATCCGCATTTTCCTGAACCGAGGTTTCACCATATGTATGACACGGACCGTGGAGCAGAAGAACTCGCTCGCCGCCGGGGCGAAGAAGAAGTCACCCTGGAATGGCTTGCGGAGCGCCTCGAAGAATTTGTCAATCTCCATCCGGAATTTGAAACCGCGATCGATCGACTTGCAACGTGGTTAGCGCGCCTCGACGACCTCGATGACGACATGTGATGTCGCCGCCTACCTGGCGGATATCCGTTTTGTGACTATTCCCCGGAGATTGCTCTGCGGGACAGGTCCATAACTCCGAGAATCGGTACTGAACTCTGCATTGTCCCCCTCCAGCCACCACGCATCTCCCTCTGGACGCATCACTCGTTTCACCTCCGTGAGCGAGGTTCGCAACGGATGGGCAAACACGACGACATCTCCAACTGACACCCCCGATACGCGGCGTGACGCTACCCACACATCTCCATTGCGCAACGTTGGCTCCATGGACGGACCAATAACCCGAACAAGGAAGTAGGGAAATCTCACATCAACAGGTTACCGAGTTTCCCCCGCAGCGGAGTCGGCATTGCACTTCTACTGCTGACTACTAGAGTTGTGGTGTCAGCCACTCAGTAGAGGAGCAAATATGCGTCAGCACCTAACCAGCCGAATTCTCTCCCACTTCCTCGTCACAGAAACTGCCCATGCGCATTGTGATTTGCCCTGCGGGATTTACGATCCAGCCCAGGCTCGTCTGGAGGCCGAATCCGTCAAAGCGTGCATGGAGAAATATCACGCGTCTGATGACCCCGAGTTCAAAGCACGCGCAATCGCGATCAAAGAGGAACGGTCGCACATGGTGAAAGAGCACCTCTGGGTGCTGTGGACCGATTACTTCAAGCCCCCGCACTTTGAGAAGTACCCGCAACTGAATGATCTGTTCAACCAAGCAACAAAACTGGCTGGAGCGGGTGGCACCAAGGGCACCGTCGACGTTGCCGTGGCTGATCAGCTCCTGGGCAAGATTGATGAAATCTCGGAAATATTCTGGGAAACCAAGAAGGCGTAAGTCACCGTGACTGATATTCGTATCCGCCCTGCAACTACCGGAGACGAATTTGAGATCGTCGCCATGATCCGCGAGCTCGCTGAGTTTGAGCGAGCCGCGGATCAGGTTGTGGCCACACCTGATCTTCTGCGCCAAGCACTCTTTTGTGACCACCCGGCTGTGTACGCACACATGGCGGTAAGCGACTCCGGCGCGGTAGCTGGTTTTGCACTGTGGTTTAGAAATTTCTCGACCTGGGAGGGCAGGCACGGGATTTATCTTGAAGATTTGTATGTCCGCCCGGAATTTCGTGGTCAAGGAATCGGACAAGCGCTCATGGCAGAGCTCGCGGGAATCTGTGAATCCGAGAGTTATCCGAGGTTTGAGTGGTGGGTTCTGGATTGGAACGAGTCCGCTCGACGCGTCTACCATCACCTGGGTGCCGAAGCACTCACTGAGTGGATTCCCTACCGAGTGAGCGGCTCAGACTTGGCGAGCCTCGCCCAGCGGCGGATTTCCCATGCCGGGCAATAGCGGTCAACCGACCATTGAAGTTCGCTTGCCGGCCAGTCCGGAGTTGGTGGCACTCTTGCGTCACATTGCAGGCGCCGCCGCTGCGCGAGCCGACCTGACAATCGATCTGCTGGATGACACCAAGATCGCCTGCAGTGAGGCTGCCATTCTCTTGATCCAGCATGGCCTACCTCACGCAGACTTCATGTGGACCTGGACCTGCACACCCGGGTCTGTCCAGGTCTGCGCCAGCGCACCGACCAAGGTCACCGACGTACCCAACTTCGCTGAGATGGAGGGCTTCACCTGGACGGTACTCACTTCCGTAGCGCAGGACCTCAGCGTTCGAGTGGTTGATTCCCACCTAGTTATAACTTTTAGTATTTTTGAAACGAATTAACTCCCATGCAAGCCGCCCAAGCCCACGACTTGATCACAGAGTTGAGAGCACCTGAGACTGGCTATTTGCGGTCAGACGTGATCCGAGAACAACTCATCAAGGAACACCAGGGTCTCGTTCATCATTTCATTCGAGTACATGATCCAGATTTGCGGGAGGAATTAGCCCAACTGGGCAACATTGGTCTATTCCAAGCTATTGAAAAATATGATCTGGACAGAGACATTGCATTTAGCACCTTCGCTGGAACGCAGATAAAGGGCGAAATATCGCATTTTCTTCGCGATAGACGTCACACGATTCGTATCCCACGCAGTCTCCAAGTGAATTACCGGAAGACCCTTGCGGCGATTGACCAGCTCACCGCCGAACTGCAGCGCTCGCCAACAGTTCGAGAGTTGAGCACTGCCACGGGATTGGATACTGCAGCCATTCTCGATGCGCTGGAAAGCGCTAACACCTATGACATGACCTCCCTGAGCGAGCCTGAATCCTGGGACTGGCCCAGCGACTCCGATGCCGGCTTTGACTCAGCAGAGGCTCGAGCGGTGCTCATTCCCGCTCTCGAACTGCTCTCTGACCAGGATCGCCAACTCATTGGGATGCGATTTATCGAAGGGCTGAGCCAGTCCGCCATTGCCGAACGCACAGGCATGCATCAGGTTGCGGTCGGCCGCCGAATCACCCAGATTCTGGAGGAGTTGCGGCGCGATACAGGCGAGCTGTTGTAGCGGGCAGCAACGCCAGAACTAGCCCGATTCCAGCCATGCCCGTTACGACGAGGCCGGTTAATTTCTCCACGGAGCCGAGTGCGGTAGCCAACGGGATACTGACCACTAACGCCAACATTTGAGCGAGGACAAAGGGTGACCGCGCCCATCGACGCACCTTCCACCACCCCGCTGCCGTCAGGAGAAGCCCTGCACCAAACACAAGGAAGATCAATACCTCCAAGGTGACTCCACCGGGATTGGAAACGGCCTCAGGTCCGGTCAGCCCAAACGTCAACACACCGATACCGATCAACACTCCGTAGGCAACAAAGAAAATTCCTTCGAGCGCGGAAATGAAGGC
>JAIOWY010000088.1:0-6766 GCA_021741845.1 Candidatus Nanopelagicales bacterium | reverse complement strand
CAATCGCCACACTGGGAAGCGAACTCACGTGGTCATTCCGTAATCCGCGAGCACCGAACGGTCCAGCCCGGCCACCACGCTCTCGACCTTTGTTTCAAAGTGAGAATCGGAAACTTGTGAGGTATTGATCTGACTCGCACCAGAATCAGCATCCCCATGACGCACATAGATATAACCCAATCCATGGGTGCGGTACACCAACCCCTGATGATCGAGGACACGATCCAAGAGTGCGCGATCAACAGACTTGGGCACGGGACGCCAACCGCCCACACTGCGCAGATCTCCTTGGGAAATCAGCATGGTTCCCCCGGCAACAAAGTCGGTGTACTTCTCCGCCGCGTAGGTGGGGCGGAACACGGTGGTGTCCTGGGCGGCGAGATAGATGTAATCCAGTGCCTTGCCCACAATGTGCGCACCGGAATACATGCGGGCCACCACTAGGTCCCACACATGCTCGGGTCCGTAGAAGTCGTCGTCGTCAATTTTGGTGATCAACTCGCCGCTGGCCAATGCACTACCCACGCCGAGTAATTCACCCAGGTTCATGGAGCTGGGCATCTGCTGGTGCACCACGGGGTAGCGCAATTCGCGCAGATGTGAACCAATGTGGTCATCGAGATCGAAACCGTGCGTGATCAGGATCAACTCGAGCACCGGGTAGGTCTGCTGAGACAGCATTTCGACTATCCGATGCAGGAAGTCTGGGCGGTTGGTGACCAAGAGCATGGAGACACTGGGCCATCCGTAGATCACAGGTTGCGCGGTGAACTCGCGCAGTGCAATCGATCGCCCTGCCACCGAGATTGCCTGCATGTCTGCAAACCCACGCTCCGTCTCGGTGAGCACCACACCGCAGGCTTGTAGTTGACGGCGCTGCTGTTCACTGAGTGCTGCTGCACCCGATACGCCGGAAACGTCTTTGAGCGTGCGTACGGTCGAGGTGTCCAGATAATCAGGGAGCTCCAGCGAATCAGCGGTCACAATGCTTGCTGAAGCTGTGGACCGGCGACCAACAGGTCGATGCACCAGCGGATCCACCAGGACGTTGCGAGTAGTTGTCGGTCCAACCCACCGCTGGTCGGTGATCTGAATCAGTGATCCGTGACCGGTGGCGACCACCGTGTTGTCAGTGATGGGCGTGTTAGTTATCAGGGTGTCGGTGGTCCGTAGGTGTGGATCCTGATCACCACCGGCAAATGCGGTGAGTGTTTCCGTGGCCATCCCGGTGGACGGCAGGGCGGAGGCAACCCAGGCGATCTCGGGCACGGTGGTTCCGGTGGGCAGTGGCGTACACATGCGCACGACCGCGGCGAGCGCTACGGACAGGGCAATGGGTTGGGGGGCGGTGATCACGGCCTGGCACCCGGACTCATTCCAGGTCAGCGAGTAACTCAGCGTCCGGATTCCTGGGGCCCCCACCCAGCCTGGTGCCGGCGCCTTCGCATAACGCAGTTCCACCTCACACTGGGTGACTAATTCCACTCGGTCGGCGACTTGCGCAACAGCAGCCCGGAGGGAATCCCGGTTATGCGCGATCACCCGGACGGCACCCTGCCCGCGTTCCTTGATCTGCACCGCGGCACCGGATCGGCCGAATCGGCGTGATGTTGCTCCCACAGTCAGCACTTTAGGGGGTCATAGGTGCTTTTCCCCTCGGTGATCTGACTAACCTTGCCTGCATGAGTATTCGCCTCTCTGTTATTGGAACCGGCTATCTCGGCGCCACCCACGCCGCGTGCATGGCTGAGCTGGGGTTCGAGGTGATCGGCCTAGACGTGGTGCCCGAGAAAGTGGACCTGCTCAACGCCGGTCGGGTGCCCTTTTTTGAGCCGGAATTAGAGGAGGTGCTCCGACGCAATGTGCAGGCGGGGCGCCTGCGCTTCACCACCTCCTTCCAAGAGGCGGCGGAGTTCGGCACTGTGCACTTTATTTGTGTGGGCACCCCCCAGCAGTCCGGCGCCTACGCCGCCGACATGTCCCAGGTATTTGGTTCCGTTGACTCCCTCGCCCCGCACCTGAAGGCCGGCGACCTGGTCGTGGGCAAGTCCACGGTGCCGGTGGGAACCGCGGCCACGATCGCCGCGACGTTGGCGCAGAGCGCCCCGGGCGTGGACTTGGCGTGGAATCCGGAATTCCTGCGGGAAGGATTTGCCGTGCAGGACACCTTGGAACCTGATCGCCTGGTGATCGGCGTCCGCTCACCCGAGGCGGAGGCAACCCTGCGCCAGGTGTACGCACCCTTGATCGACAAGGGGACGCCATTCCTTGTCACCGACTTCCCCACCGCGGAACTGGTCAAGGTCGCTGCCAACTCCTTCCTGGCCACCAAGATCTCCTTTATTAACGCCATGGCTGAAGTCTGTGAAGCGGCCGGCGCTGACGTGGTGCAACTTGCTGAAGCAATCGGTTACGACACTCGAATCGGCAACAAGTTCCTCGCCGCCGGTTTAGGTTTCGGTGGCGGTTGCCTTCCCAAGGACATTCGAGCATTTATGGCGCGCGCCGGTGAGCTCGGTGCAGAAGAGGCGCTGACATTCCTGCGGGAGGTTGATCAAATCAATCTGCGCCGACGCAGTCACACCGTTGACCTAGCCACCAAGGAACTCGGGGGCGTACTGCGCGGGAAGAATATTTGCGTTTTCGGCGCCACCTTCAAACCCGATAGTGACGACGTGCGAGACTCGCCCTCCCTTGACGTCGCCGTTGCACTTGCTAATGCTGGTGCGAATGTTGTGGTGCATGACCCGAAGGGCACGGTGAACGCCGAGCGCGTGTACCCCACCCTCACCTACTCGACCGATATCACCGCGGCGGCAGCAGATGCTGACTTGATTGTTCACGGAACCGAGTGGATGGACTACCGCGAGATAAATCCGGCGGAACTAATTTCAGTTGTTCGCGCGCCAAACATTATCGATGCCCGAAATAAACTCGATGTTGATCTGTGGCGCAGTGCCGGATGGAATATTCGTGCACTCGGGCGTCCCGTCGCATGAGGGCCGCGATATGAATGAAGCGATATGAATGATGCGATATGAATGACGCCACATGAACATCTCAGAGATACTGACGGACACGCATCTGTGGTTTGTTGTTGGTCTGGGAAATAATCCAGATCGCGCGGCCTTTAGAGTCTCCAAATTCCTCCAAGACCACGGTAAGCAGATTGTCCCGATCTACCCACGTGCCGAAGTTGTCCATGGTGAACAAGGTTTCGCCACAATTGCCGATGCCCAGGCCGTGTGGGGTCCACCTGATGTAGTGGATGTCTTTGTCCGTAGTGATCGCGCGGGGGAATTCGCCGACCAAGCGATCGCGGCTGGCGCCAAGGCTGTGTGGTTCCAAGTGGGGGTGGTGGATCACCGTGCCGCGGATCGAGTGCAAGCTGCTGGTGCCACCATGGTAATGGATACGTGTCCGATCATCGAGTGGCCGAACATTGAGTGGCCGAACATCGATTCGGCGACTACGTCAGTACGTACTACCTAGCTGAGGTTTTCCCCACGTTGCTTGGCGTCAGCATTCAGTGACGCTGAATAGTCGGCCAGTTTGTTGGCAATGGCGGGATCGCTCACACCGAGAATGCGTGCCGCCAGGAGCCCCGCGTTCTTAGCGTTGCCAATAGCAACGGTGGCCACCGGAATGCCACCCGGCATTTGCACAATCGACAGTAACGAATCCATGCCGTCGAGGGAACCGACCGCCACAGGTACACCAATCACCGGCAACGTGGTCAGTGAGGCGATCATGCCCGGCAGATGAGCCGCTCCCCCCGCACCAGCAATGATCACCTCGAATCCGTGGTCCCGTGCACTTTCCGCGAAAGCCACCATTTCCTTGGGCATGCGGTGCGCGGACAGCACCATGGCCTGGTTGGTGATTCCCAGTGAGGTCAACATGTCAGCAGCTGCCTGCATGGTGGGCCAATCCGAATCACTACCCATGCAAATAGCAACGCGTGCATTACTCATTGATCACTCCTGAAAAGTAGTCGGTGGCGTGCCCCACGCGACCCCGTAAGTCTGACAGGTCACTTCCCACGGCGGTCACGTGTCCCACTTTCCGCCCCGGCTTGACCTCTTTCCCGTACAGGTGAACATGCAGGCCCGGATCGCGGGCAAAAACATGGCGGTACGCGGAATACAGATCACCGACATCTCCGCCGAGAATATTGCCCATCACGGACCACTCGCCGGTTGCGCGCGGGGAGCCCAGAGGCAGATCGAGAACAGCACGTAGGTGATTTTCAAACTGACTGGTCACCGCACCCTCAATACTCCAGTGACCTGAGTTGTGGGGGCGCATGGCGAGTTCATTCACCACAATCTCGGTGCCAGTGTCAAATAACTCCACCGCCACCATGCCCACCACGTCCAGCTCCTGGGCAATGCGTAACGCGATCTCCTGCGCTTGTTCGGCACGCCGTGGATCAAGGTCCGGTGCTGGGGAAATCACTTCTGCACAGATTCCGTTGCGCTGGGTTGTCTGAACAACGGGATAAGCAACACATTGATTACCTGGGGAGCGAGCAATTTGCGCGGACAACTCCCGTGTAAAGGGAACCAGCTCCTCCGCCAGCCACTCCCCATTCGCCGGGAGCGGGGTTTGCAGCACATCCGCCAACTCCGTCGCACTCTCGATTGTCCACACCCCGCGCCCGTCATATCCCCCGCGTGAGGTTTTCAGAATGAACGGGTATCCGATTTGTTGGGAAAAAGCGAGTGCATCTGCCTCCGACGTCACGTGCTTCCATGCAGGGCATGGAATTCCTCGTTCGGTGAGCGCCTGGCGCATGGCTAATTTGTCTTGGGCGTACACCAGTGCTGACGCGGAAGGATAAAAAGGTATGCCGGATTCGGTGAGAGCGGCCATGACTTCTGGCGTCACCAACTCGTGATCAAATGTCACGACATCACAGGTACGCGCAAACGCGACCGCCGTGTCGGGATCATCTTTGGATCCGACCGTGACATTGCTGCTCACCAGTGCAGCGGGTTCATCAGAGGAGTTTGCTAACACTGCAAAATCAATTCCCAGAGCAGCAGCCGGTGCAGCACTCATGCGGGCCAGTTGTCCCGCGCCAATAAATCCCACGCGGGGACCCAACTCAGCTGCCACAGGAGAAATCTAGTGGTGAGCAAATTGCTGGGAAAATGTAGTTAGACTGCCCGGATGCCGCGCCTGCACTTTGTCACCTCGCTGCGGCAATCCATCAGCGGCTTATGGCGTGAAATTGCCAAATTTGGCATCGTGGGACTCTCCGCCCTCGTCGTGGACATTGGTCTCTTTAATCTCCTGCGCTTTTCCGGACCAGACGGTCAAGGCCCCATGTACGACCGGCCGATTTCTTCCAAAATCATTAGTGTCGCGGTCGCCACGACATTTGCCTACTTTGGTAACCGTTATTGGACTTTCCGCCACCGTGGTCGGCGCAATATGGGCCGGGAGTATCTGCTGTTTTTTGGACTCAATGGCATTGCCATGTTGATCGCGGTGGGATGCCTGTGGTTCAGCCACTACCTCATGGGATGGGACAGTGCGCTCGCGGACAACATCAGCGCGAATGTAGTGGGCTTGGGGCTGGGAACCCTGTTCCGTTTCTGGTCCTACCGCAAGTTTGTTTTCCCAGCGATCCCCGATGATCCGGAGCACAGTGTGCAGCGTGAGCTCGCCGAGCGCGACGCTTCCACTCCGATCTAGTCCGATCTAGTCCGATCTAACGAGCACCCTCAGCGATCACTTACAGGCCGCTATCCGGAGCACCGTTGCCACCCTGCCGCCGGCGTACGTCATCTGACTCGTGGAGTTCATAGACGTTGCGCTGCACGTCTTCCACATTCGGGACATCGTCAATTACCAGGTCACCGTCGTCACTGGCCGACTCCACCACCAATGTGCCGTAATTAATAATCCGCCCGAGCAGGCTGACGGAGAAGGACACGTTATTCACTTTGGACAGGGGCATGTCGCGACCTTCGCGAGTGATCAGGCCGCGGCGCACAATAATTCGGCGACTCGTAAACACGTACTGGGTTGTTAACCAGCGGGCAAACGGTATGAGTGTCTGCCACACCAAAATAAACACACCCACCGCAATGATGATCCAACGCAGAATCTGATTGTCAAAGGTGGTGAAGAGGAATACACCAACAAACACTTCCAACAACAGCACAATCGCCGGCCACAACAATGCTCGCCAGTGTGGCTTGAGTTCAAAGGCAATTGTCTCGCCGGGTGCTAGGAGTTTCTGGGGGTACATGGCGCAATAGTGGCATGGATGACATCTGCAGCGACAACAGTTCGCACATTTGTGGTTCCCGTTTCACGGACAAGGAGGTGCCCCTCCGAGTCCACCCCCACCCCGACCCCGGTCCATTCCAGCTGGCCGGGTTCGCTCACAACTAACTCCGACCCAATACTGATGCACTGATCGGAATACCAGCGGTGCAGAGGCTCGCTGCTCCACCCGGCCGATTCCCACGACTGCACCGCCCGGCGCAACTCACGCACCAGCGTGGTGATCATTCGAAGGGAATCGACAACGCTCCCCTCGGGGAGTAATTCCCGCATCCCGATCGCCCCGGGGTAATTGCTGCTCTCCCCATTCACACCGACACCGACAACAAAGTGATCACTATCCGGCACCGACTCGATCAGAATTCCGGCTAATTTCCGCTCACCGACCACTAGGTCATTTGGCCATTTCAGTCCGACCGCCACACCAGTGATCGACTGCACCGTGGCGGATAGGCACGCACCGGTG
>JAIOWY010000087.1:0-6875 GCA_021741845.1 Candidatus Nanopelagicales bacterium | reverse complement strand
GGCATGGTGAGATTCTAATTGCCCGCTACAGCACGTGGCTGACAAAAAGGAGCACAGCGGCTACAAGCAGCAGCGCGCCGGAGGAATAAAGAACCCCGCGGTAGGTTCTTGTGGTCATGCGGTGCCGAGTGGCCGCCAGACCAACGACTATCAAAACTTTGGTGCCAACAAGCATCACATAGAAAATAAGCAGGAACACAACAGCAGTTACTGGGTTCTCACGCCAAAATCCCACCAGTAGCGTGGAGCCCGCGGTCACCCAAAAGATCCACGGCGCTGGGTTGAGCATGTTGAGGGTGGCGCCTTGAACGAGCAATGGGAGTCGATCCAATTTCCGGGGGATCGGCACTTCCTCCGACGAAGGCGGGTTCGCCTTGCGTGTTGAGATCAGGGTCTCAACCCCGAAGAACCCCACAACAACTGCGCCGAGAATGCCAAGAACCTGGATGCCTCGCTCAGGAAGTTGTGACACGAGCGTGATGGACAGCGCAATGATGAGAGTGTCGGATAACAATGGTGCGACAGCAATGCGAAGGCCAGCGTGGAAACCCGATCGCATGGTTGTTGTAATGGCCAGTCCGGTCAGCGGTCCTGGTGCCGCGCCGGATCCTAATCCCAAAGTTAGTCCGGTGATGAAAGCTTCGATCATCAAAGGCCTCGGATCACACTGAGAAGTTGTGCAAGGGTCTCTGACTCGTAGTCGGGGCGAACGCCCAAGACCTCAGGGCTGTGACTGTTGCGATTAACCCAGAAGGTGGTGAACCCAAACCAGGTGGCGCCAATAGCGTCCCACTGATTACCGGAAACAAAAATCACTTCAATTTTCGCGCTCGCTCCGAGCTCCTGGGCCCATTGCCAGGCTAGTTCGTACAGCGCGGGGGATATTTTGAAAGTTTCAACGCGGTCAGATGTCAGGAGGTGAGAGTCGGGGCAGTTGACCTTGGCGTGGTCCAGAATCACGCGAATAAACGGTCTGTTGCCGTTAGTGAGGATTGACCACGGAACGTCTAATGCTGCCAGCACAGAGTCGACTTCGGGGAAAGTGACGCCGTGTTGATAGTCAGTCATGAGCTCAGTCAGATCTGACTCGGTATAAGGAACATGACAATGCATGAGACTTGCTTCAAGTGCATCGCGGGTAATTTGATCAAAGGGAACGTATTCCCCGCTCATGGCTCGAAGTCGGGAGTAATCAATGTGCTTTGTTCGCCACAGTGTGGAGATTTCTTCCCCGAGTCCCGGGAACCTCTTTTCAACGGCGGACGTCACATGAGTGATATCGATCAGCGTGCCCAAGGCATCGAAACACACGACCTTCACGTGAAGAGACTATGCTCTAAATTCAGTAATCGTTTGCATATGAAAGAGGAATAATGAAAAAAGTAACAGCCGGATTTGCCGGTGCCGCACTAGTCATTGGATCAATGAGCATGGCGGCTACTACTGCACAGGCTTATGACACAGAGGCTTTTGCCTACGCTGCGTCGCATTTTCTCAGTGAGAAGGATCTGCCTGCAGCATTCGCATCCAAGGGTGGCATGAACATCAACGTGTCCACGACCAGTGGTAAAACCTTTGTCTGTACATCACCGAGCCCAGATGGTCCCGATGTCACGTTGGCGAAACCGGTTCGTAATTCCATTGCGTTCTACCAGCCAATAAAGAAGAGTTTGACGCTCTCGATTGCTGTGAATGAATATCGCTCCAATACCGCTGCCGAAAAGGCATTTGCTCAACTGACCAAGGACATCAAAAAGTGTGATGGAGATGCGACCGGATCGTGGACAGATGACTCCGGAACTGTATACCCGTATGAGAATGTCGTCACTTCAGGCAAAATTCCCGCGGTGACAGTGACCGGAGTTGCCTCCATTTTCACTAATGAGAACTCCAACAACCTGGCAGTTCAAGGTCAGCCCGCATATCTGAATGACAACATGAATATTTACACACTCGTGAATAACGCCATTATTGTGACTGAGGGCTCCACGGGCAGTGCATTGAATTTCACTGCTAAGCAGAAGAAGGCGCTCGAGAAGGTTGCCTTTGACATGGTGTCCACCTGGGTTGACTAAACCCAGGTAGGCATCCACATGCGTAACCGCCATTGGTCGTAGGGGATAACCTCTCCCGTCCAGATGGGGTAGAACCACCAGGCCGCCGCAATGACAGCAATGAGGTAGACGCCGATAAAGGCAACTACCCACGGTTGTTCTTGCGGCGGTTTGCGTTGCAGAAGTTTCATGATCGTGAACGCAACAGCCATCACGATAAACGGAACATAAGCCACCGTGTAAAAAGTGAAAATCGTTCGGTCTAGATACAGCAACCACGGGAACCATCCCGCCACAATTCCAGCCAGCACAGCACCTGATCGCCAATCGCGATTCGCGAACCAATTCCACAATTGATAGGGGACAGCAAGTAGTGCCGCCCACCAGATGATCGGGTTACCCAGTGCTAGTACTTCCTGGGAACAGTGATCGGTGGGGCAACCCTGGGAGCCATCTTTAATGCTTTCATAAACAAAGCTTGTAGGTCGTGTCATGAAAGGCCACGACAAGGGATTGCTTTGATAGCTGTGTTCCGAATCAAGATTGACATGGAAATTCCATGCCTCAGAGTGGTAGTTCAGAAATGATCGTAGAGATTCCGGTATCCAGGAGTCGCCTTTATCCGTTGCCCACTGTCGACCCCACCCGGTATCCGTAATAAACCATCCAGTCCAGCTGGTCAGGTACACGCCGATCGAAATAACAACAGTTGCCGCAAAGGCGGCGGGCGCACTCACCAACAGCGTTGCCAACCAGGGGCGTTCCACTCCTATTGTCCGGCGCATTGATACGTCCCAAAGCAAACTCATAATCATGAAAATCGCGAGGAACCACAATCCTGACCATTTGACGCTAACTGCTAGTGCTAAAAAGAAAATTGCCACCAGGCGCCACGGTCGAATGCCCAAGCGTGGTCCAAATCCGGAGCCAATCTCAGCCCAGGTGTCAGGCGAATCGCTTCCTAGAAGTGCGAGGTGCCGTCGTGTTCGATCGCGGTCAAGGACGAGTGATCCAAAACCTGCCAGAACAAATGTGCTCAACACCATGTCAAGGAGTGCGGTGCGGCTCATAACAATGTGAATGCCGTCGAGCGCCAGAAGCAATCCAGCGATTCCACCGATGAGATCGGATCGGGTCATGCGGCGCACAATCCGAGCAATCAAGACAACTGAGAGGGTTCCCAGCAGAGCGACCATAAACCGCCACCCAAATGGCGTGACACCAAAAAGGTATTCACCGAAGGCAATGGTCCATTTGCCCGTGGGAGGGTGGACCACGAAGGAACCTTCATTAGTAAAGGCCTCAACGGAGCGCCAATTGTCACCGGCGGTAAGCATGAGGTCTTCATGATTCTCGACCGACTTATGTTCTACGCCGTAGCGGAGGAGGGCCCACGCATCCTTGGCGTAGTAGGTCTCATCAAAGGCGACCGTATTTGGGCGACCCAGTGACGTGAATCGAATGATCCCGGCGACAACACCGAGGAGTGCTGGAGCAACCCAGGTGATCCACCCGGTGAGGCGGAACGGGGAGTAGAGGCGCTGGGAAATGGTGGCCAGACTGCGATCGGGTGCAGTTCGCGGAAGCGATGCGAGTGCAATTCGCGAATGCGATATGGGTGCCACGGGCACATGGTATGCGCCCTGCCACTATGGAGCCATGAATCAGCCAGAGCCCAGTGGTCGCTTGGTCTTTGCCGGCACACCCATGGGTAATTCCGCCGATGCCTCACCACGTTTGATGGATGCTTTGGCCAACGCTGATCTGATCGCTGCTGAGGACACCCGCAAGCTCAAGCAATTGGCGGCACGGCTGGGAGTGGAGATCACCGGGCGGGTGATTTCACACTTCGAGGGCAATGAGCTGGCGCGCCTGGATCAGATTCTTGACTCAGTGCGCTCTGGACTACTTGTCCTGGTTGTGACGGACGCGGGAATGCCGAATGTCAGTGATCCTGGTTACCGACTCTCTGTGGCAGCGGTGGAGGCTGGTGTACCCATCTCAGTAATTCCGGGTCCATCTGCAGTGCTCACCGCCCTTGTTCTCTCCGGACTCCCCTCGGACCGATTTTGCTTCGAAGGGTTCCTCCCGCGGAAATCGGGTGAGCGGGTCAGTGCACTCACTGCTTTGAAGCAAGAGTCTCGAACCATGATCTTCTTTGAAGCGCCGCACCGCATTGCGGCGTCACTTGCAGATCTCTGCTCCGTCTTTGGCCCGGATCGGCCCGCGGCACTCTGCCGTGAAATGACTAAGACATATGAAGAAGTTATTCGTGGGACGTTGGCGGATCTTCTAATGTGGTCTGAGGGTGAGGTTCGCGGCGAGATAACCCTGGTCGTGGGGGGAGTGACCGCGGAGCAATTGCGACATGAAGCGGGACTGGGCGACATGGAGTCGGTTGTAGCCCGCGTCGCGGACCTTGTGCATCGCGGTATGTCCACTAAAGATGCCAGTGCGCATGTAGCGGCTCAAGCAGGATTGTCCAAGCGTGATGTGTACCAGGCTGCGATCGCAGTGAAGGATTCTCGGGTCCAGGGCGGCGACTAGGATTCCCCCATGAGCGAGTCGGCACCTTCCTTTTATCTGACCACTCCTATTTATTATGTGAACGATGCTCCACATATTGGGCATGCATACACCACGACCGCCGGAGACGTGCTCACTCGTTGGCACAGACAACGTGGTGACTCGGTGTGGTTTCTGACCGGTGTAGACGAGCATGGAACAAAAGTTCAACGAGCAGCAGAAGCGGGTGGTGTGAGCCCGCAGGAATGGGTTGACCGACTGGTCTCGGAGTCATGGCGACCTGTTTTAGAAACAATTGATGCGCGCAATGACGACTTTATTCGGACAACGGAGACCCGCCACAAGGAACGTGTGCGAAAGTTCTGGGACACGGTCAAAGCGAATGGTTATGTCTTTTCCGCACCATATGAAGGTCCGTACTGCGTTGGATGCGAGGAATTTAAGTTCCCCGCTGATCTCGTGGAAGGTGTCGGTGAGTTTGCCGGCGAGCAGGTGTGCGCCATTCATGGCAAGCCACCGGAACAACTCAGTGAAGAGAATTGGTTTTTTCAGTTATCTGCTTTCAATCAACAGTTGATTGATCATTATGAAAAGAATCCGAATGCCGTTCGACCGCAGAGTGCCTACAACGAGGTCATGAGTTTCCTGCGTGGTGGCTTGGTGGATATCTCCATGTCTCGATCCAGTGTCAAGTGGGGAATCCCGCTGAGTTGGGATGAATCCCAAGTTGTGTACGTGTGGTTTGACGCACTGTTGAACTACATCACGGCGACCGGCTACGGCGCAGAGCCGGGCAGCGCGGATGCTGATCTATTTGAACGAGTATGGCCCGCGAATGTGCAGTTGGTGGGCAAGGACATTTTGCGTTTCCATGCTGTGTACTGGCCAGCCATGTTGATGGCTGCTGGTTTGCAGCCGCCACAACAAGTATTTGCGCATGGATGGTTGCTTGTTGGCGGCGAGAAAATGTCCAAATCGAAATTGACCGGTATTTCGCCGAATGTCATTGTTGATCATTTTGGCTCGGATGCATTCCGGTACTACTTCATGCGCGCCATTGCCTTTGGGCAAGACGGATCCTTCAGCTGGGAGGACATGAGTGCTCGCTACACGTCCGAGCTGGCTAATGGGCTGGGAAACCTTGCCTCCCGGGCAACAGCCATGGTGGGTAAATATTTTGACGGTGCCCTACCCCAGGATCAAGCTCCGGGTGAACAGGAGGCAGAGATCCACCGGTTACTCACCTCCGTTGTTGACCAAGCAGATGCGTGCATGAGTGAGTTGGACTTTGCTGGCGCCCTTGGACACGTCCGAGGATTCATCGAACACATCAATGGGTACGTCACGGACCAGGAGCCATGGGTGCTGGCTAAGGACGAATCCACCATTCCCCGTCTTGCCAGTGTCCTCTACACCGTATGTGAATCACTACGTGCTGTAGCAGTGTTGTACAACCCGGTCATGCCCCGCGCCATGCAGGAAATGTGGCAGGCAATTGGAGCTCAGGAAGCGCTCGGCGACATTGCCGATCAACGAATTTCGGCATGTGGCACCTGGGGTCAACTCCCCGCGGGTGTCACCGTGACAAAGGGTGCATCCCTCTTCCCCCGTCTTGTTGATCCCGAAACCGAGTAACGTCTCCATGAGCAGTCAAGAGACAGATCTCGTCAGCGAGTGGCCCGATTTCCCAGCTCCGCTTCGGGCCACAGTCATTGATTCCCACACGCATCTTGATGTCCACGACCGGCATCTTCACGGCGCAGTGGCACCTGATCCGCGAGACCTACTGGATCGTGCGCGCAGTGTCGGTGTAGATCGTGTGGTCCAAGTGGGGTGCGATATTCCATCCTCGGAGTGGGCCGTCGAAGCAGCGCGACAATTCCCGGAAGTTATTGCCACCGTGGCACTCCACCCCAATGAAGCACCCCGGCGGGCCGCCAAAGGTGAGTTGGATGCGGCGTTGTCCCGTATCGCGGAGTTAGCCGCCGATCCGGTGGTCCGCGGAATCGGTGAGACAGGACTGGATTATTTCCGCACAGATGAATCGGGTCGCGCTGCGCAACATGAGTCCTTTCGCAGACATATTGACCTTGCCCGGGAATTGAATAAAACATTGGTCATACACGATCGAGACTCCCATGAGGATGTGATCGCCGTCTTACTCGACCAAGGAGCGCCGGAGCGAGTGGTATTCCACTGCTTCAGTGGCGATTCGGACATGGCTCGCATATGCGCCGACCACGGCTGGTACATGTCCTTTGCCGGAGTTGTCACATTCAAAAACGCTGAATCATT
>JAIOWY010000086.1:0-6913 GCA_021741845.1 Candidatus Nanopelagicales bacterium | reverse complement strand
TGTTAATCATGGCGGTGGTCCACTCCACGATTTCCCGGGAATTCATGCCGTTGAGCAAAATAGCCATGGCCAACGCAGACATTTGTTCGTCGGCAATAACACCGCGCGTGTACGCGTCAATTGTCCAGTTAATCTGATCGGTGGTTAATTCATGGTGATCGCGCTTGGCGCGAATAACGTCCACGGCGGCAAATGGCTCGGTCCGGTTCATGAGTGTGCCGATTGATGTCGGTGTGATGGGTCTGTGCTGGATCGGTCCTCGGCGCGCGCGTCCAGATCCTCGGGACCGAACGCCTGCGGGAGGATCTCCGCGAGAGTTCTGATGCCCTCCGGTGTGGTGATCTCCGTGGTGGGGCGGCCGTTCTCCCACAGGAGTTGGCGGCACCGACCACAGGGCATCAGGGAAGCTCCATGCTGATCAACACAGGTGATCGCGGTGAGTTTGCCACCACCGGTGGCGTGAATGCTGGAGACCATGCCGCACTCGGCACACAGTCCCACGCCGTACGCGGCGTTCTCCACATTGCAGCCAACGACAATGCGTCCGTCGTCCATCAGACCAGCAACACCGACTTTGAACCGCGAATAAGGTGCGTACGCCTTGGCCATAATCTCGACCGCGGCCGCCTGTAGTTGGTCCCACTGCTCTTGGGTTGTCATGAACCTATTCTTACTGCTTCTCAAATGGCTTGCCGTCAGCAGCGGGCGGACGGGCCCGACCCACCAAACCGGCAACAACAATGATCGTGACCAGGTACGGGGTCATGGACAGGAATTCCGTCGGAATGGGCGTGTTGATCAACGCGAGTTTCTGCTGGAAGGACTCGGAGAAACCAAAGATCAACGCGGCACCAAATGCACCGATCGGGTTCCAGGCACCAAAGATCATGGCCGCCAAGCCAATGAATCCGGTACCACCGGTCATACCCTCATCAAAACGACCCACCGTGCCGAGGGTGAACCACGCACCGGCGAACCCACCGACCATGCCGCCGTAAATCACCGCGAGGTAGCGGGTCTTGGCCACACTGATGCCGAGGGAGTCCGCGGCCTTGGGGTTCTCACCGACCGAGCGGGTGCGCAAGCCCCACCGGCTGCGGAAGAGCATGTAGGTGGTGAGGGCAACCAGACCGAACATGGCATACACAATCACCGTTTGGTTAAAGAACATGGGACCAATGATCGGAATATCGCCCAGGAGCGGGATCTTGATCGCCGGGAAGATCGGTGCGTCATTCCATTCAGGACGCGAGACCAGAACCTGCGCGGTGAGGAAGGAGGTCAGACCTAGGACCAAAATATTGATCACCACGCCAATAATGATCTGGTCCACCCGGTAATTAATGGCCAGGAAAGCCAGCAGGAGGGCGAGGAGCCCGCCCACGATCGTGGCGGAGATCAAGCCGACCCAGCCACCGACCAGCGAGCCCATGACCACACCGGTGAATGCGCCACCGAGCAGCATGCCCTCAATACCAATGTTGACCACACCCGAGCGCTCGCACAGAATGCCGGACAGTGCGCCCAGGGCGATCGGCGTGGAGCGGGCAATGGTGGAGACCAACATGGAGATAAGCGAGAACTGCTCCCCCGCGGTCGCCCAGATCATGACCGAGAGGACAAAGATCGCGAAGGAGATCCCCAGGATCATGGTGGACTTACTTTGGAACCCTTTCAGGAATTGCGTGCCACCTAAAAAGGCGAGCACCAGAGCCAAAATGTAGAGCGAGCCAGCGCTGGGCACCGCCAGCGGCGACAATTGAATACTGTCCTCGGGGAAACTCAGACCAAACGTGGAGACGCCTTCCACCGCCGGTGCCAGAATAAACATGACCACCCCGGCCAGGATCAACAGAATAATTCCGATGATCCGCGCCCGGCGAATCTTGTTTTTAGTCAGGACCTTGGTTTTCTTCTCCCCTGATTCATAGGGCTCCACAGGGGTTTGCTGATACTCAAAACCTTCGCCTTGGTTGCTCATGCTCCCCACCCCTTACTAATTTGGGTGGAAGCAACAGGTGCTTTGAGTCGGTACATGGCGGCAATGAGCGCCGGGGCGGCAACGAACATAATGATCAGCGCCTGAATAACGGAGATCAGGTCAATGCCCACATTCGCCGAGACTTGCATCTGCTGCCCTCCTGCGCGCAACCCACCAAAGAGAAGTGCTGCGGCGACCACGCCGTAAGGGTTACTGCGCCCCAGCAGCGCCACTGCAATGCCGTCAAAGCCGAGGTTCGCGGTGAATCCGGGTGTCGCCCGATCGAGCACACCGAGGACTTGACCGGCACCAGCGGAACCCGCCAAGGCGCCAGCAATGATCATGACAAGGATGTACACCTTGGTGACCGAAATGCCGGCGTAGCGGGCGGCGTTGGGATTAGCGCCAACCGCCCGGAACTCAAAGCCGATCGTGGTGCGGAACAGTAGCCAGGAGATAAACACCGCGGCGGCGAGGGCGACAAACAAACCTGCGTGCACGCGCAGTGCCGGGTCAATGCTGGACAGGAACGCCGGGTAGTTCGCGGTTGCTTCCACATTCTTTGAGACAGGGTCGTTGCGCCCCTCCCGCTGGAACAGACTTGTTTTGAGGAAGTAGTCCACCAGCCGCAGGGCAATGTAGTTCAGCATGATGGTGGTAATGACCTCGTGGGCGCCCGTCTTGGCTTTCAAGATTCCCGGAATGAAGCCCCAGATCGCACCGCCAATAATTCCGGCGAGGATGGCCAGTGGCAGGTGGACATAAATCGGCAGGCCGGTAATGGAGAAACCAACCCACACGGCAAACATGCCGCCCACGAGCGCTTGGCCTTCACCACCAATGTTGAACAGGCCGGCGCGGAATGCGAGTGCGACCGAGAGTCCAGAAAATATCAAGGGAGTCGCCGCGGTCAAGGTCTCGGAGATGGCGCGGAGTGAACCCACCGAACCTTGGAGAAGTGCTTGATAGGCGGCCAGAGCTTCACTCAGGCTCGACCCGGTCAGCAAGATAATGATCAGCCCAATAATGAGCGCGGACAGGATCGCGAGAAGTGGAATGACCAGTCCGGTGCGCCAGTCCGCCGCGGTCGCGAGTCGCTGCGCGAAATTCCGCTCTGTCGGGTGGAGGAGTTCGTTCTTTTGTTCCGGAGTCAGGTTGGGCGTGTTACTTGAGTCGCTCATGCTGCCTGCCCAGCCATGTACAGACCAACTTGTGTTGGTGTGGTCTCCGAGGTGGTGAGTGACGCCACAATCTTTCCGTCGAACATGACCAGGATCCGGTCGGAGAGCGCAAAGATTTCATCGAGTTCGGTGGACACCACCAGGATTGCGGCACCTTCATCACGCTTGCGCACAATTTGTTCGTGGATGTATTCGATCGATCCCACGTCGATTCCCCGCGTTGGCTGGGCGCAGAGCAGAAGGGGGACATCGCGGCTGAACTCGCGTGCCACGATCATTTTCTGTGCATTACCTCCAGAGAGCGCCCCGCCGGTGTTTTCGATTAAGGGTGGACGAACGTCGTATGCCGCAACCAAGTCCCGCGCTGTTTGATCAATGGCTTGTCGTTGCAACCGAATTCCCTTGGAGAAAGGGGCGGCGTAGTAAGAATCCAGCACTAGGTTCTCCGCCACAGTGAATGAGCCAATCATGCCCATGTCGTTGCGATCCTCCGGCACGTGCGCCACACCATCTTTATGGATACGGCGGGGATTGGCCGACCCGATCTGCTGTCCCTGGAGTGTGATGTTTCCCTGGGCAAGTGGAATGAGTCCGGTGATCACCTCGACCAATTCGGTTTGCCCATTACCTTGAATTCCGGCGACACCGACAATTTCCCCGGCTCGAACCTCGAGATCAATGGCGTTCAAGAGCGGGCGGCCGTAATCGTCAACAACGGTGACTCGCTCGAGTCCCAGCACAACCTCACCCGGAGTGGCTTCCGTTTTAGCAACGGTCAAATCAATGGGGCGACCAACCATCATGCTGGCCAATTCCTCTTGGGTTGCCGTCTTGGGATCCGCCTGGCCCACCACTTTGCCACCGCGCAGTACCGTGATGTGGTCCGCAATGGCCAGCGCTTCTTTGAGTTTGTGGGTAATGAAAATAATGGTGGAGCCTCGGGACTTCAGTTCCTCGACAATGCCAAAGAACTCGGTCACCTCCTGGGGGGTGAGCACGGCGGTTGGTTCGTCAAACACCAGGACTTTTGCGCCACGCAATAGGACCTTGATGATCTCGACCCGCTGCTGAATGCCAACCGGAAGGTTCTCCACGATCGCCTTGGGGTCAACGGCGAGTCCGTATTTGCGCGAGATTTCCTCCACCTCGGCATTGGCTTTCTTGGTGTTCAAAATATTGCCGGCAATGGTGGGTTCAACGCCCAGCACTACATTCTCGGCCACGGTAAAAACAGGGACCAGCATGAAATGTTGGTGGACCATGCCGATTCCAGCTTTGATCGCTTCACCGGGATCGTCAAAATGTTGTTGCACTCCGTCCATAATGATCTCGCCGCTGTCAGGGCGATAAATCCCGGACAGAATGTTCATGAGGGTGCTTTTGCCCGCGCCGTTTTCACCAATGAGGGCGAGCACCTTGCCGGATTCGGCGGTGAGTGACACGTTGTCGTTGGCCAAAACACCAGGGAACTGCTTGGTGATACCACGTAGTTCCAGTTTCACGTAGCGGGTCCCTTTCCTGTTCGCAATTCCTGTTCGCAATTCCTATGTTGAGTCAATGTCCCATGGTACTGATTTAGCATGAAGGAGGGGCCTGAATTTCTCCAGACCCCTCCCCCCATTGTCAGCAGGTTTCTGCCGACGGGTAAATCAATTAACCCTTGACGCTGATGGATCCGTCAATGATGCCGGCACGAATGGTCTCGATCTGTGCCTGCAGTTCAGCAGGAACAACCGATGCCATGTCGTGGTAGTCAGCAATGTTGACGCCACCGTTTTCGAGGGTACCCACTGTGACGCCACCTTCGAAGGTGCCGTCAACAACAGCCTTGATCGCGTTGAATGTGGTGACATCCATTTCCTTGAGTACCGAGGTGAGGTACACGCCGGAGTTGGCTGTGTCAGAGACGTACTGGTCGCTGTCCACACCAATGATCATCAGCTTGTCGGTGCCGAGTTCGCTGGCCAGTGCTGCCGAGCCTAGGCCTACGGGGCCTGCTACTGGCATCACAATGTCTGCGCCTTCGTCAACGAGGTTCTGGGCGAATGTACGGCCGTCATCGAGTGACTCGAAGTTCTCGGTGAACAGACCGGACTGTGTTGCAGGATCCCAACCGAGGACCTCAACGTTGGTTCCGTTGTCAGCGTTGTACTTCTGCACGCCGTAGTAGAAACCGTCCATGAAGACGGTCACTGGTGGAATGTTGACGCCACCGAATGTGCCCACCTTGCCGGACTTGGTCACGCCTGCTGCGAGGTAGCCAGCGAGGAATGCTGCTTCATCCGTGTTGAACACCTGTCCCAGCACGTTGTTGTTGGCGATATCGCCCTCTGCATAGGCGTAGTCAACAATGGTGAAGGGGATGTCCGGATTGGCATTTGCTGCTTCCATGGTGGCATCGCCCAAGAGGAAACCGACGGTAACAATGACTCCGCAACCCTGGTCAACGAATGACTGGATATTGGGCATGTAGTCGGTCTCTGCCTGTGATTCGAGGACAATCGCCTCAACACCGAGCTGATCTGCAGCATCGGTGACACCCTTGTAGGCCTTCTGGTTGAAGCCTTTGTCGTCAACACCGCCGACGTCGGTTACTTCACATGCCTTGAGCGCATCTGCAGCGGGCTCCTCGGAGGGAGCTTCTTCTGCGGAGGACTCGCTGGCGGTAGCCGCTGCGGTCTCTTCAGTCGTGTCGCTCGAGCTGCATCCAGCTAGAACGATAGCTGCAACGCCGACAATGGCGGCAGCCATTTTCATATTGGTTCGCAATGTATCTCCTATTTATTGGTGCGCGCGTAATGCGGGGTTCACCCGATCAGCGCGCACGTGATCACCCTGTGAGCCTAGTCCGCGCAGGTTACGAATGTGTGGCCAGTCGGGACATCAAGAGGGTTACAAATCGGTCACGATCAATGTGTGTTCCCACATGCGCATTCGCTGGTTTATCCGTCACCGAATACACGTCCACCACGGTGCGCCCCAGTGTCAACTCCGACTCTGTTTCCACTGTGACGTTTGTGAAAATTGTTGTTACGAGTGACGGATCAATGAGGTGGGCGATCGTGACGGCATCATGAATCGGGGCCCCCGGCCAGCCAAAACGGTCCTGGTGAAATCCGACGAAATGATCCAGCAGTTCCGCGACAAAGTCCCCGCATGCCCCCGTGCCCCGGAGTTGCTCGGCATGGGCGTTATCCAGCCACGCCTCGTGGGTCACTTCCAGGCCGATCATGGTTTTCTTGATAGCCGATCGCAGGACAATCTCTGCCGCCTCAGGGTCCACCAGAATGTTGAACTCGGCCGCAGGAGTCCAGTTCCCGAGGCCAATGGCTCCCCCCATGAACACGATCTCCGCGATCCGGTCATGAACATGAGCTAACTCGGTCACCACGCGCGCCATGTTGGTTAACGGACCCGTTGCGACCAGGGTGACCGGCGCCTGCGCATGCCGCAATACATTCTCAATGAACTCCAGGGCATTGTCCGAATCAGCGGAACGACTCGGGGCTAGGGGCACCGGGCCATCAAGTCCCCCATCCCCGTGCATGGTGGCTGCTGTCCGTAACTCGCGAACCAACGGACGGTCACTTCCCGAGTGCACAGGAATATCAGGTCGGTTCACCATGTCCAACACAATCAACGCATTGCGCGTTGCATTGCCAACCAAGGTATTTCCCGCCACCGTGGTGACGCCTAACAACTCCAACTCCGGACTAGCAGTCGCCAACATGATCGCCAGGGCATCGTCGTG
>JAIOWY010000085.1:0-6997 GCA_021741845.1 Candidatus Nanopelagicales bacterium | reverse complement strand
TCGGTTCCCATGATTGCCGTTGAGGTGGACGCGGATCTTCCGCTCCTCGGTCTGTATGGACCGACCTCCATGACAGTGAGTGGCCATGCATTTGCGGAGTAACAGGATCACTTTTCGCAGTGACCAAGGGAGTGCCATGATCGAATTCATTGGCATCGGTGTGGCCATTGTGCTGCCCCTTGTTTACGTGGCCGTCACCGTGCTGACACTGCATGCGGCGTCCTTCGCTGCCCACGCCGGTGCTCGGGAGGCGGCGCGGGTCTTTATGTCCAGTGATTCGGTAGCGCAGGGCAATGCCGCCGCCCAGCAGGTGTTAGCCCAAGCGTTTATCGATCACGGGATTGATTCGTCCCCACCGAGCATGACGGTGACCTGCACCGGCGGTCCCTGTTTGACTCCCGGCTCGATTCTGAACGTTGCCGTGGTGAGTGAGGTGCCGCTGCCCTGGGTCCCGCGCTGGGGAGACGGCAATCCGGTGTCCTTTCCAGTGACGGCTGAATCCACCATCCTTGTTGATCAATTTCGTCAGGCAGGGTGACATGAGGAGAACAGCTAGGTACCTCGCGCAGGATCGAGGCAGCATCATGCTGTTGGGGATCGGCTTTCTGGGTGTGTGCCTAACAGCTTTGGCCGTTGTCACCGACTCCTCCTCTGCCTTCATTCAACAACGGGCTCTGCAGGCGCAGGCGGATTCGATCGCATTAGCTGGAGCGCAGGGAATTGATATTGCCGCGTATTACCTCAACGGTGCAACGGAAGCCACAACCCTGGACCCGGTGGCTGTGGACGCCGTAGTGGAAAGCCACGTCAACGCCGCTGGCGATCCGCGGGCAACTGTCAGTTGGACAAGCACGGAAACGGGTGTTTTCGTTACGGTGACAGCACCACTTCGACTTACCTTCTTCGACAGTCTTCCCTTTGATCCCATTGAAGTGTCCGCCTCGGCGCGCTTGGATTACCGCGACCTCTCGCCTTCCTAGTAGGCGGTCGTATTGTTACCCCGTGCCATCCCTGGAGATTCAAGAACGACTCAATGAACTTGCCGGAAAAGTTTCCAGCATTGGCATTGTCCTAGATGTTCCCGGCATGAAGGACAGCATTACCGCGCTCGAGGCGGAGGCCTCGGTCCCTAATCTCTGGGACGATCAAGCGAATGCGCAGCGAGTAACCTCCAAACTTTCGTCCATGCAGGCGGAGTTGCGCAAGTTTGAATCCGTTCAGTCGCGCATGGCCGATCTCCCCGTGCTCTTTGAATTGGCGGAGAGCGAGGGTGATCCCGACTCGCTGGCTGAGGCAGTGAAAGAGCTGGACTCCATGGAGGCGGTGGTGGGGGAGTTGGAGATTCGCACCCTGCTCTCCGGTGAATACGACGAACGCGAAGCACTAGTCACCATTCGCTCAGGTGCCGGTGGGGTGGACGCAGCTGACTGGGCGGAAATGTTGCTGCGGTTGTATACGCGCTACTGCGAGCGCCATGGGTGGACATATGAGGTCTACGACACGTCCTACGCGGAAGAAGCGGGAATCAAATCCGCAACTTTCGCGGTGAAGGCTCCGTATGCGTACGGAACGCTGTCGGTGGAACAAGGAACGCACCGGCTGGTTCGCATTTCTCCGTTTGACAATCAAAGTCGTCGACAAACGTCTTTCGCTGACGTAGAAGTAATTCCCGTTTTGGAACAATCCGAAAGCGTGGATATCCCGGAGGACGACCTGCGGATCGACGTGTACCGATCCAGTGGTCCGGGTGGTCAGGGTGTGAACACAACAGACTCCGCAGTCCGCATCACCCACATTCCCACCGGGATTGTGGTCTCCTGTCAGAATGAGCGCTCGCAACTACAAAACCGGGCCACGGCCATGGCCGTGCTGCAGGCCAAGTTGCTGGAGAATCAGCGCCAGGAGGAACGCGCCACACTCGATTCACTCAAAGACTCCTCCGGAGGCTCCTGGGGAAATCAAATGCGCTCCTACGTTCTGCACCCCTATCAAATGGTGAAGGACCTGCGCACGGAGCATGAAACCGGCAACACCTCCGCGGTTCTTGACGGTGAAATAGATGACTTCATTCAGGCTGGAATTAGGTGGAGAAAGACCATCTCGGTCGCGCCATAGAGCACGCTGAGGGACCCTTCGGCATAGACTGACGGAGTTCGGCCGAGAAGACTTCCCTCAGGAACGGAGTAACGCCACGTGATCCTGTTCGACACCGTGACCAAGATGTACCCCAATCAAACCCGACCTGCCCTCGAAGACGCCTCCTTGGAAATCGAGAAGGGGGAGTTCGTCTTTCTGGTGGGTCCTTCGGGCTCCGGTAAGTCAACCTTTCTCCGGCTGGTCCTGCGGGAGGAGCGCCCCACCTCCGGCAACGTCTGGGTGTTGGGCAAAGACCTCATGCGCCTCTCGAACTGGAAAATTCCCACCCTGCGCCGTGAGATCGGAACGGTATTCCAAGATTTCCGGCTCCTACCGAACAAAACTGTGTTTGAAAACGTAGCCTTTGCCCTAGAAGTGATTGGCAAGCCCAAGTCCCATATACGCAAGGTGGTTCCGGAAGTTCTGGAAGTAGTGGGACTGGAAGGGAAAGAGGGGCGCCGCCCTGACGAGCTTTCCGGCGGTGAGCAGCAGCGCGTGGCCATTGCCCGAGCTTTTGTTAATCGACCCAAGATGCTGATCGCCGACGAACCCACCGGAAACCTTGACCCAGGTACATCAGTCGGGATCATGAAATTGCTGGATCGGATTAACCGGTTGGGCACCACAGTGATCATGTCCACCCATGACGCCCAGATTGTGGATCAAATGCGTCGCCGAGTTATTGAACTCGACCACGGCCATGTTGTTCGGGACCAGTCCCGTGGCGTGTACGGATACGCACGCTAATGCGGGCGCAATTTGTTGCCAGTGAGGTAGGCAACGGACTCAAGAGAAACCTCACCATGACCCTGGCGGTGATCATTACCGTCGCCGTGTCGCTCACTCTCTTTGGTGTGAGTTTGCTGGTGCGTGCGCAGGTCGACACCATGAAGGACTTTTGGTACGACAAGGTCGAAGTGTCGATCTTCCTCTGCGCCAAGGGAAGTGACACTCCTTCCTGTGTCGGTGGTGAAGTCACTCGTGCGCAACGCGATCAAATTCGTGCTGACCTGGAGTCACTGCGCCCGCTCGTCGAGGAGATCTACTACGAATCCCGCGAAGAAGCATATGTGCGTTTTCAGGAACAGTTTGCTAACTCGCCCATTGTTGACAGTGTGAGTGAGAGTGCATTACCCGAGTCGTTCCGCGTAAAGCTTTCTGATCCAACGCAATACGACGTTGTTGCATCCGCATTCTCTGGGCGACCCGGTATTGAACAAGTTAATGATCAACGACAAGTGTTGGACAAGTTCTTCCGACTCCTTGGTGGCTTGCAAGCCGTTGCACTCATCATTGCCATTGTGATGTTGGTGGTGACAGTGCTGTTGATTGTGAACACCATGCGGGTTGCTGCCTTCAGTAGGCGCCGCGAGACGAGCATCATGCGTTTGGTGGGCGCTAGTAACTTGTATATCCAACTCCCATTCCTGTTGGAGGCGGCCGTTTCCGCTGGTATTGGTGCCTTGCTGGCTGTGGGTGGTTTGGTGCTCACCAAGTCGATTGTCATTGACCAGGTTTTGGCCCCGTCCTTCCAGTTCACCGCCTTTGTCGGGTGGGATGCGGTGTTGGCCATTGCCCCGCTCCTTCTCCTCGTGGGTATCGGGTTGTCGGCCATTGCCGCCTTCTTTACTCTCAGGAAGTACTTGAGGGTTTAGTCCTCAAATCAGCTCGTTGCCCGCGTGTCGGTCGACAGAGCATGGCTTATCCTCGGGAGGTGGTCCCCTCCCGCATGTCCTTATCCCGGCGTGCCCGCACGCTGTGTGCGGTGCTCGTGGCGGCGACATGCGCCCTCGGAGTGACCAGTGCACCTGCCACGGCTGATCAACTGGATCGCATTCAATCGGAGCAACGACAGAACCGTGGCCAGATAGCAGACGTTGAGCAGGAACTGGTCGGGGCGAATAAGAAGGTGCGCAAAGCCGTCACGGCCGCCGCCGCCGCGCAGCGCGCACTCGATCTGGCCAAGCGTCAGAGAAAGTCAGCACAGCGAGAGGCCGCACGGATTGCCGCCGTGGCGGAAGCGCTACGCGTCGAGGCCGCCCATGCCAATAGTGAATACCACATGGGATTACGGGCAAAAGCGCGCATTGAACGCAAACTCGATTCGCAACGCAACGACATGGACTCGGTGGCCCGCGCTTTCTATCAACAAGGTCCGCTCTCGGAAATTGAAGTGTTGCTCAATTCGAGTTCACCAGCGGACTTCACCTCACGTTTAGCCGCCGTTGACTACATCAGTCGTGAACAGCAAAATGTTGAGCGCACGCTCATGGTGACTCAGGCTGATGTGAACCGGCAAGAAGTGCGATTGCAGCAGCTGTCCAAGCAAGCTGACGCAGCCAACACCAAGGCCCGGGTGCAACTGCGCAAGGCGAACACCGCGCTTGCCCAAGCAAAGCAAAGGCAGCGAGAGGTTGTTCAACTGCGGGCCGCGAAAAAAAAGGCTGTGCGCACAGCTCGTAAGTATGCCGATCAGGTGAAAGTTCGATACCAGCGTTTGAAGAAAGAGGAAAGGCGTCTACAAGTCGCCGCGCAAAAGGCGGTTGCGGCAGCTCGCCGCGCTGCAGCGCAGGCGAACACCTCGGGCTCCAACTCAGGATCCCCGACCGGTGATCTCACCTGGCCGGTCCCAGGGCATGCGAAATCCGGCAGCGTAGGTCCGCGCATCCACCCGATCTACGGCTACAACTCCTGCCATACCGGGATTGACATCGGTGCCCCGAGTGGGACGAGTGTCAAGGCAGCCGCCCCAGGTTCGGTGGCAGCTATCACCAATGGCGGCCCGTACGGCAAAGCTGTGCTGGTGGTGCATGGCGGAGGCCTGACGACTTTCTACGCTCATCTATCCGCTGAGAGCGTGAGTATTGGCCAGAGCGTGAGTGCTGGGCAGGAGATTGGAAAGGTCGGATCCACGGGGTGGTCCACCGGCCCGCACTTGCATTACGAAACGAGAATTGATGGAACCCCCTATGATCCCATGGGTTGGTTCGGGGGAGCTCGAAATCGGGTGAGTTGTGTTTGACGGGAAGGGGAATGTGGTGCGAAACCTTACTGCGCCTGAATTCGTCAACGACCCGCATCCCCGCAAGCTCTCCAAGCGCGGATGGTCCCTGCTGGGCATAACTTCAGTCGTCATCATTGTTATTTACACGCTGGTTGTTGCCTTCTACTCCGCTGAGGGCGGGAGCTCGTTCACCGACTCGGGTAATAGACCTAGTGACGGCATCTCGGCGATTATGGAGCCGATCTCGATCAGCCCTGATGGCTCTGTGGCGTCCTATCGAATCACCTTGGCATCTAACGACCCTGCCATTGAGGATTCGAATGGGCGGGCGGCGGACAACATCCGAGTAACCTTCAGCGGCCCGGATGGAAGCCAAGAGATCAGGATCGTGGAGGGTGCCGCATTCGGTCGTGCCGAGATCGCCGTTGGTGTCTCCGGCGAATTAGCCGAATACCCTTTCGACACGTACTTCGGTGTCTACTTTGTCACGGCTGATACTTTCGATCGCCAAGCAGGGGGAGTGAATACAACTCGTGATTCCATCCCGGTCACCGTCACGACCCGCGGTGCGGTAAACGGCTGGGACAGTGTGACTCAGGTTGAATACACGGCTGCTCCCGATGCGGTTATCAGTATTGACTTTGAACGAGCGTTCTCGACCAAGTTATTTGCCATAGTCCTGATTGCGCTAGCTTTCATTGTGTCGCTCTTGGCGCTGGTGATCTCACTCCTGGTGTTTTCCAACCGAAGAAAAATTGAAGTGGCCCTGTTGGCGTGGAGTGGAAGCCTGTTGTTTGCGTTACCTATTTTGCGCACGTACCTACCAGGCGCTCCACCGATTGGCGCGGCTCTAGATATATACGTATTCCTCTGGACCATTGTCATGGCATTCGTGGCCGTGTTTTTCATCGTTGCCGCGTGGATCTCCCAAAAGGGCGCGGAGTTACGTCAAGGCTACGAACACAATGCAGAGCAGTCCGGTACAAACCATGGCGCGTGAAACAGGAAAAAAGGTGATCGCCCAGAACAAAAAGGCGCGCCACGACTATTCCATTGAAGATGTTTTTGAGGCGGGCATTGTCCTGACCGGGACTGAGGTCAAATCACTACGAGCAGGTCGAGCGAGTCTGGTGGACGGTTTTGCCCAGTACGAGGATGGTGAAATTTGGCTGCGCCAGATCCACATTCCCGAGTACACCATGGGCACGTGGACCAACCACGAACCTCGCCGAGCGCGCAAACTACTGCTCCGTAAGGACGAAATTAAGCGGATCGCCAACGCGGTCAAGGACACGGGCGTGACCTTGGTTCCCCTCTCCCTTTATTTCAAAGATGGCTATGCCAAAGTGGAGATTGCGGTAGCTCGGGGTCGCAAAAACTACGACAAACGCCAAGCTATTGCTGAGCGTGACTCCAAGCGTGAAGCACAGCGCCTCATTGGTCGTCGTGCCAAGGGCGTAGAATAGACATAGAAAATTCCATAGGGGGTGACAGGTTTCGACGTTCAGTCGTTTTAACCGGAGAAGCGTGTCGAGAATCTGAGGTAATCTCGTTAAAGTTCCTTGGAAAAAATATAACTGCCAAATCTAAGCAGTCTGCTGACGCTTACGCACTCGCTGCGTAGTCGATAAATCAGCCGTCAGCCCAATGCGTCCCCGAATTGGGGTCTGACGTCGCTAGGGGACTCACCAATCGTCTCGGTTACGGAGACAGGCGGAAAACCAAACAGTAACTGGGCTGCCACCGCGAAGTGCTGCACGTAGCGCGGGGGCCGAGACAGCGATAGCGCAGCTACACACGTAGAAGGACGGAAGAATCCTGCACGGACCCGGGTTCGATTCCCGGCACCTCCACAAC
>JAIOWY010000084.1:0-7413 GCA_021741845.1 Candidatus Nanopelagicales bacterium | reverse complement strand
GATTCCACCAGGACCGTATCCCCCGGGTTACAGAAAATCTTGGTGACAAGATCAAGACCCATTTGAGAGCCGGCTGTCACCACAATGTCGTCCGGGTGAGAATGAACTCCCACTAAAGATGTGACATCAAGAATCTGCTCCCGCAAAGTTTGATCCCCTTGACCGGATCCATATTGCAGGGCAACTGCGCCCTGTTCACGAATAACCCGCGCGGTGATATCGGCGAACTGATCCGCATCGAGGGCGCTGACATAGGGCATACCGCCGGCCAGCGACACCACCTCCGGTCGGGCCGCCACCGCGAACAGAGCTCTAATCGCTGAGGCGGTTAACCCCTGAGCCCGGTGGGCATAGGAATCCACCCAGGGATCAAGGCGAGTGCCGACCGGTTCGGACATGGGAGTAACAGTAGTAACACGGGAAATCACCCAGCAGGTAACCTTCCGATATGAAACCGTTCCTGCGCGCCGCCGGGCTGATTGCCCTGGGAGTTGGCCTGGGTTTTCTAGTGCGGCTGATCTGGCCTAGCGCGGGGAACAGAACGCGGTAATTGCCACGGCAATCCCGTGGGCAATAGCGTCGTGAAAGTCCTCGGAGTTCAGTCTCTTGGAATCGTCCACATTGGACATATAGCCCAGATCAATGCGAACCGCTGGCATGGTGGTCAAGCGCAGTAAGTCCCATGTGCGCGGGTGAGTGCGGCAATCCTTGCGATCGGTGCGCCCAATAAGTTCATCGGAAATCAATTCAGCGAGTTGCTTACCCGCGGGTGAGTGATTGCCGCCGCTGGGATGTCCAAAGTAGAAAACGGCGATTCCATTTGGTTTGGGACTATCTGACTGATCGACATGCAGGGAAATGAGGAGATCCGCCGCCATCTCGTTGGCAAATCCGGCACGCTGCGCCGGTGTACTAGCCGAGGTGGGAACCTCAGGGCGGGTAAGAATTACTTGGGTTCCCAGTGCCGCCAGCCGGCCTTCCAAACGACTCGCTATCGCAAATGTTAATTCAGGAAATAGATAGTCACCCGGGTCAACGACAACTACTTTGTCGGCAATACCGGTCTGCAGTGAACTAAGTTGAGCGTGTTCGCGTAATGCACCCGAATCGCCACCAACAACCGATCGAGATAACCGATCAAAGGACCGCAGTGTTTCTAGACCGCAAATTCCATCAGCACTTAACCCAACACCACGTTGGAATTCACGCAATGCGTTGTCGGTGGCCGGCCCAAAAATTCCATCAGGACGCCCGGCGTTGAAACCCAATTCATTGAGCTTGCGTTGTAACTCGGTGACGTCGTCGCCGATCATCATGTGACCCGCGGTGAAGGACAACACTCGATCACCTAGTTGCCACCGTGCCTCGTCTAGGCGACGAAATGTTTCAGCGCCGACAATTCCATCAACCGTGATACCGCGCTCTTGCTGAAAGATACGCACGGCGCGGTCAACGTCCGAGTCATAAACATTGAGGGACTCGAACTGGGAATTATGTAAGAGACCGAGGTGCGCGAGCCGTGCGCGAACCTCCGCTACGGCCGCCCCGGTAGAACCAAGGCGGAGCATGGACGCCTTACAGGTAGGGCTGCAAGTCAGCGACCATGGCTGCCTTGGGCTTGGCACCAATGATTGTTTTCACAATCTGGCCACCCTGATACACGTTCATGGTCGGAATGGATGTGATGCCGTAGGAGGCTGCAGTCGACGGGTTTTCATCGACATTGAGCTTGGCAATCACCAAGGAGTCATGCTCGGCGGCGATTTCTTCCAGGATAGGAGCAATTTTTTTACAGGGGCCGCACCATTCAGCCCAGAAGTCAACGAGTACCGGCTTGTCGCTCATGAGGACTTCCTCAGCGAAGTTGGCGTCGGTAACGAACTTAATTTCTCCCATGGAAATCTCCTTTAACGTCAGGGCTAAACCTAGCCCAGGCGGCTAGGCCAACGGTACTGGGTGAACTTTTATGCGTGGGACAGGAAACGCTCAGCGTCGAGGGCCGCTGAGCAGCCTGTTCCCGCCGCCGTGATCGCCTGGCGATAGGTGTGGTCCACCAGGTCGCCGCAGGCAAAGACACCGTCCACATTGGTCTTGGTGGAATGCGGCTGGACAACGACATAGCCTTCAGCGTCTAGTTCCACCTGTCCGTGCAGGAGCTCGGAGCGAGGATCGTGCCCAATAGCAATGAATAAACCGGTAATGGGAAGTTCACGTTCCGCCCCGGTCACTGTGTCACGCAGTGTGACACCGGTGAGCTTGTCTGCACCGTGAATCGCCGCAACTTGACTGTTCCATGCCATGGTGATTTTCTCGTTTGCCACGGCGCGTTCTTGCATGATCTTGCTGCCGCGTAATTCGTCCCGACGCACAATCATGGTCACCGACTTGGCGAAACGTGTGAGGAAGGTTGCTTCCTCGAGTGCGGAATCTCCACCACCAACAACAGCAATATCTTGATCGCGGAAGAAGAAGCCGTCGCAGGTGGCGCACCAGGACACTCCGTGCCCACTTAAACGTTTTTCGTCAGGAAGACCCAATTCGCGATACCCCGAACCGGTCGCCAAAATGAGTGCGCGCGCCTGATGCACGGTGCCGGATCCGTCCGTGACCGACTTGATGTCACCCTGAGCAGAAATCTGCGTGACGTCGTCCGTGAGAATCTCAGCGCCAAAACGAACTGCCTGCGCACGCATGTTCTCCATTAACTGCGGACCCATAATGCCTTCTTCGAATCCGGGGAAGTTCTCTACTTCAGTTGTGTTCATGAGCGCGCCACCCGCGGTGACTGCACCTTCGAAAACAAGGGGGTTCAGTTGCGCGCGTGCCGCATAAATAGCAGCGGTATATCCAGCGGGGCCGGAACCAATAATGATGACATTGCGGATATCACTCACAGAAAATCACAACTTTCATTTGATGCACCCACGCGGGGTAGATGCGGTTTACGCGTGTACTTACTCAGTCTACTCGCCCGTGCGGGTGTTTTTCGCCCGTGAGGAACTGTGGTTTCTAATTCAACGAATGGGTGACGTGCGAGTAAACATCAAAAGCAACGGTCCCACATTCAGGACCAACAACCCAAATATCAAGAACACCTAGGTCACTATTTCGCGCGAGGATTGCTTCACCCATGCTGATGCGTTCCGCATTGGCGGGCATGGGCACCGAATCCATACCGCTGACCATGGCAAAAGGGATCACCACAATGCCGGCGTCCTTACCCATGTACGTGGCCTGATCAACAATCAACGCCTGAGACGTCTCGGACTGGGTGATCGCGGTAATGCAATCACGCAGAGTGGACTCACTTTGCAACATGCCGGCGTTGGCGCGGTTAGCCATTTTCTGTAACGGGATGCGGAAGTAGTCTCGGGGAGAGGTGACCCCGACGGTGTTCAGCGTCTTGGTGATCACCGACCGAAGGTTGGTGGGGGTGTAGTCGGTGCCACTGGACATAACGGTGACCGCCGGGGGGACAAACCCTGCCTGAATAACTTGAGGAGCCGATTGGGCAGCTTCTGCTGCTGCAGAGTCGGCGGCGGGATCCTCTGCCGCTTGATTGGCGGTGAGGGGAGCGTTGGCAACAACATTGTCAGAGGTATCGGAGGCGAGGAGGTTGGCACCAATTCCCACGGCGAGCAAGGTGACACTGGCCGCGACGAGTCCGCCGACCCATTTAGTGCCTAGTGATCGGCGAGCTACGCGGCGCTCTCGGTGATCGGCGAGGTCTGACACGGTGGTGACCTGACCTGATGCCTCCAAGGACAGGGCGGTCTGGATGCTCTCCCACACCCCCTCGGGGATGGGGGTAATGGGCTCCGCATTGAGATATGCGGAATAGGAGTGCAGGGCATCGCGGACAAGCGGTTCATCCTGATCCAAGGGGGTGACCGGCGAAAGGTACTGGTCCGATTCCGGTGAATCGGGCAGATCAGGACCGTCGTTATGAGACGTCATTGTCGTGGACACCTCCTCTCGACCTTGTGACGGTATCGGTGGGGTCTTGGTTCCGCAGATAGGAAAGTCGCTCCGCCAACTTTGCTCGACCCCGGCTACTTCGGCTCTTGACCGTGCCCGGTGGACAGTTCAATTGCGCCGCCGCGTCGTCAATGGAGTAACCCTCAATATCGATCAGGACAACCGCTTCACGTTGATCGGGGGGAAGTTCCGCGAGCGCGGTGGAAATTTCCAACATGGTTTCACGTTCGGACATGTGGTCCCGGGTCTCCGGGATCTCGACGGAGTTGTTCTCATAATGGTCAGGAAGGGTGGTGGTCGGACGCACCGCCTTACGGCGCAGCCGATCGAGGCTCGCGTTCACCACTATTCGGTGCAGCCAGGTGGTCACCGCGGCGTCGCCCCGGTATTGATCCGCCCGGCGGAACGCGGAAATCAAGGCATCTTGGAGGGAATCGGCGGCCTCTTCCGGATCGCCCGTGGTGCGCAGCGCCACCGACCACAGGCGGTCGCGGTGGCGGCTGACCAATACATTGAATGCCTGCGGATTACCGGAAATGTGGGCAGACAGCAGCTCACGGTCTGTGAGGTCAGATAGCCCTCCATACAGACCGGGATCATCACCACGTGAACCAGTGCCGGGCACGCGGCAAGCCTATTGACCGGGTGGCTCGCTGGCGTCGGTGCCCACAGGGGTGCCCATCACGGAAATATTGCTGATTCCGCCCTGAAAGACCTCCGGGTTGTCGGTGGCGGGAAGCCCGGTCAGCCAGATCAGCACATACCGGCCGGTCACCGGGCGCGGGGCGCGCAAGTCGATCTGGGGACCCGCGTTGTCAATGGAGACCAGTTTGGTCCAGAGGTCCGGGTCGGGCTGCACCTCGTCGGAGACCCGAACTTGGACGTCGGTGCCGTACCCCACCAGGTTGAGCGCCACACCCTGGACGTTCACCTGCTCACCGAGATCCACGATCACACCCACACCACCCTTGGCGCCCACCGTTCGAGTTGGGTATTTCTTGGTGAGCCACGCACTGATCAGGTCACCATCAATAGCTAGGGGAGCGAGTTTCTCCCGTTCAACACCATCAACCCCTTGACCGTCTCCCCCTTGACCGTCTCCCCCCCGCGGGTCAAACGAGCGAACCTCGGAAATGGGAAGGAATCCCTGGGTGGTACTGACTTCTACTTCAATGTAGGGAGTGGCCGGGGAGGTCAAAATTTCGGTGGCTTCCTCCGGCGTCAACCCACTTGTTCCCGCCGGCACCGAATCAGCGGTGGTTGACCGAGGGGAATTCAGGAGTGATATCCCCATCACCAGGAGCGCCGTCACGACAACTACCGCAATCAAGGTCGCTAATCCACGTTTGATGTATGTCATGGGTGTGTTGGGGGTGGACATGACGGGTCCACGGACAGTTGTGGTGCTCACCGGAGTGACGTAGTCACGCGCTGAGGCGATTGCATTAGCAAATCCGAGTGAGTCCTGAATGCGGGTGACACCGCGCCCTTTCTGCACCCCGATCACACTGCGGCTCACTACGTCGTCCACCCCGCGTGGCACGCTGGCACGAATACTGGAGGGCAGGGGAATGTTCTTTCCTGCTTTCGGTGTGAATGGAACGTGTAATGGTTCCGGGGTCACCGTTGCGTTGACCGGGTACGGCCAGAGGCCGGTGGTGAAGCAGTACAGCAAGGCGCCGAGAGCATCGACATCGTTTTTCGATGATTCGTCGTCAGCGGAGCGCGGAAACAGGGGACCAAACAGGGCGTAGTCCACCGCTAATCCACGGACAGCTATCTCATTCGATTCGGTGATAAACACACAACTAGGTCGCAGGCGACCGTGCACAAGGTTGACGCCCAGAGCAGCATTCAGCGCCCAGGCAATATTTGCCACGTGATCAAGGGAAAAATCCGCATCAAATGGTTCCCCATCACGCTCGGCCAGTGCTTGATCGAGGGGAGTTCCCGCTGACCACTCACTGATAATCGCGGTGTACGCCGGATCATCAAAGGTGGCACCAATGCTGAGGACATCGAGAATGCGTAGAAGTCGGCGATCCTCGGCACGTGCGGCGGCTTGTGCTGCACCGAGCACAGCAGAGATGCGTGCGTCATCTGATCGAATCAATCGAATAGAGACTTCGCGACCCAGTGTTTCGTCGTGACCCCGCCACAAATGCACCGGATAGTGTCCCGGCTCTGTGGAAACATGCTCCGTGATCAATTCCACCAGCGTGTAGCGACCCAGGGTGCTGCCGAGGCTGATCATGTCGCCACCCTACGGTGCAGTTTCTGGGCAATAACTCGCTGTGCAATGCCGATTTCCTGAATGCGTAGCGCCCAGGCGCCGAGCAGGTACACCACTAGGCCCACAATGCTGACAATCACCAAACGGACCAGCACCACCCATTTATCGGAATAGGTCATGCCTGACCCTGCCCCGTACACCACCGCATTAACGGCGGTTGTTGTTAAAGACATGGCAACAACGGATACAAGAGCGGCCATCACCATTCGGGTAATGGACCACACCACCTGACCAGATTGCATGCCACTTGTCTCACTTGTCCCTCGTAAACGTCGTGCCAAAACAATCCAGGCAATGATCAACCCGACCCAGTAGGCGAGGGAATAACACAGGGCAATGAAGGCGATTTGTGTCCCTCCACCTGACAGAGTGCTGAAGGTGGGAACGAGGAGGGCTAGTAACACAACCGAGAAAATCACGGTAACAATGAACGGGGTGCGCGTGTCCTCCACGGCGTAATAACCGCGGAGGAGCACATAAAACAGGGTAAACGGAATGAGCCCCAGCATGAAAATGGAAATAACTAATCCCAGGAGTTCCGCTTGTTCGGTTGTTGCTGCGCCGTATCCAAAGAGCAGCACCGCTACACCGATTCCGGCTACAAAGAGTATGGCGGTCACCGGAATGATCAGAAATGCCACTAGTCGCATGGCCCCGGAAATATCACGCCCTACTTGTGACAGTTTGCCGGCATGCGCAACGCGACTTAATGCCGGTAAGAGTGCCGTCACGATCGATACCGTGATCACACTGTGCGGCAAAATGAAAACTAAGTGCGCCTTCTGATACGTGGTTAAACCGGCCGCGACCTCACCGGCGGCCGCGGCATTGACGTTGGCTTGGGTGGCTAGGCGAGTAATAACCAAGTAGGTCAATTGGTTGACGAGAACTAAACCAATGGTCCAGAGCGCCAACGAACCTGCTTTACCCAGGCCGTGCCCACGCCAATCAAAGCGTGGCTTCCAGTGATAACCCGCCTTACCCAGAACGGGAAGCAAAATCACGGCCTGGGCCACCACTCCCACCGTCGTGCCAATTCCCAACAGAAGTACCTGATCGGTGGTGAGTACCCCGTCAGCCGCCGCACTGGTGCCGGCAATGCCAATAAAGAGGAGGAAGGTGGCAATGGCCACCACATTGTT
>JAIOWY010000083.1:0-7501 GCA_021741845.1 Candidatus Nanopelagicales bacterium | reverse complement strand
CTATTCGGTTGGCTGTTGCGGTCAATGCGGCAGCGGCTTTGGTGGCTGCAAGCTCCGTCGGTGCAGAGAACGCCGACTCGCGGCCCGTGCCGGAGAGAATTCGAGACTTTATTCCGGCAGCTCACGCTGTATTGCTTGAT
The DNA here is from genome assembly GCA_021741845.1 of Candidatus Nanopelagicales bacterium. Classification (GTDB taxonomy): domain Bacteria; phylum Actinomycetota; class Actinomycetes; order S36-B12; family S36-B12; genus UBA4592. The sequence goes on along the minus strand of JAIOWY010000083.1, from coordinate 7,361 downwards.
GGCACCGCATGGGACGTGCTGACCCGGTGGGCGGAGATATCGCAGCGAGTTGGTCGCACCTAAATCAACCGTGGCACCTTAGAACATGATCCTGGTGTGATTCGCGGTTCGAGGTCCTTGGGGGCGTGAGTATCCATGCGGTTCATTAACTGCCGCCAACTTGTCACCGATTTCCCGTCGGATCTCTGTCAGCAGGAGAGTTTCCTTTCCGCCACAGTGAATGGGCATGTGTGCCGGCTCACTCACAGACACCAGACGAACTCCATCGGTTTCAATCCAACGCAGTAAATCAAAAGCTTCTTCAGTGAGTCCGGAGGGCGCAGGTTCAAGCGCAGGGAAGACGCATTCCGCGGTGGCGATCAACGATTCGATATGCGGTAGTGGATCAAACCCTGGTTTGACCGTTCCGGCGGCAGCTAAGCGACCGTACCGGATAACGTGAATCTCCCAGCCGCCTTCAGCGGTCTGCTGCGCCGCGACGATCTCACTTTGCACTGATAACCAACGCAATCGATGCAGACGGTAGGAGGCATTGACAAAGTGACCTAGCGCTTCACGCCAATGTGCTGCTTCCTCGAAGCGTTCCTCGTTGGCCAATGTGTTCATGCGTTCGGTGAGGTGTGCGACAAGGGGACGAACGTCGCCGGACATACACAGGGTCGCCAATTCCACAACGCTGCGATAGGCGGTCCGGTCGTGATTCGCAGTGCAGGGAGCTGCGCACTTTCCCAGTTCCGCGCGGACACAACCGGGAATATCAGATTGGGGGTTCTGAGCGATTTTGGTGGTGCAGGTTCGAAGAGGAACTGCCTCCTGCAGTGCGGCTACAGCCAGATGTGCAGCGGCACGTGATGTAAACGGCCCGATATATCGAGCGCCTTGATCAATATCGGCTTTTATTGTTCGTGTCACGACAACTCGGGGAGCTGGTTCTACGGTGAGCTTTACCCAACTGACGCTGTCAGCTGCGCGGGAGCGCCGGTTGTAGCGAGGTTGCTCGCTGACAATCAATCGGAGCTCTCGAATTTTCGCCTCGAGAATGGTGGAGCACACAATGGGGCGCACCCGAACAGCAATTCCCAGCATTTCTGACATTCGGCGACGATTTTCACTTGCGGTGAAATACGTGCGTACTCGGTTTCGGATGTTTTTAGATGTCCCTATATAGAGGGGCTTACCGGTGGGATCCTCAAAAATATAAACACCCGGTGCGCTGGGTAGTCCGTCCGCCAAATGGCGCTTTGTGCGTTGTACCTCGCTGACGCGCGAAGTGAAAGCCTGGAGGTCCTCCAGTGTGTAGATACCGTAATTGCCAACACGTTCTAGGAGTTTGTGGAGAATGTCGGTGGTCGCGCGTGCATCGTCAAATGCTCGGTGGGTTGGTTGAATGTCTGTGTTAAAGAATTGCGCGAGGGTGGAGAGTTTGCAATTGCGAACTTCATCTCGATGTAACGCTAATCGAGCCAAGCGGGCAGTGTCGACAACCCGGTGCGACACCCAGGGCAGGTCAAACCGAGCGCAAGCCCCTTTAAGAAAGCCCATGTCGTAGGGGGCGTTATGCGCCACAAAAACACAGTCACCGGCAAACTCCAGAAACATGCTGACCGCGGTCTGAACTGATGGTGCCCCTGCCACCATGGTGTCAGTGATTCCGGTCAGTGCCGCGATAAAGGGTGGGATGGTAATTCCGGGATTGACCAAGGTCGTGAACTCGCCGACAATCTCACCTCCGCGAACTTTAACGGCGCCGATCTCCGTGATTCCTGCATCAACCGGCGTCCCACCAGTGGTCTCTAAGTCGACCACCACGAAGGTGGCGTCTGACAGTGCGGTACCAACATCAGCGAAGCTGAGTTGATCGCCTGAAGGGGAAACTGACGGAGTGGCAGGCACGGACACACGATACGGCGCATATCTGACACGTGCATGGAATATTCACGTGGAGCGTAGGCTGGTGCAATGGATCCAATGCCAGGTGCACAATTACCCGACGACCGCACACGTTTGCGTTGTGGGCATTGTGGAAATCTCACTCGATTCAATGTCACTCGCACTGTCAGTTCTACCGAGTATTGGCACGCAGACATGTCCGGAGCGGTGACGGTAGAAGAAACAGCAATACATACTGAAGACGTGGCCGCCATTACCTGTCGATGGTGCGGTGCTCACGATCGAATTGAACTGGTGTTACGCCCGGAATTTGGTGGCCCCTCCCAGGAATCCCCTGGTGATGGAGGAGTGTGACGTTTAACTAGGAACCCGGTGGAGCACTGATCGCGCGGAAACCGGTTGGGCGTTCCCGAATGGAACTGGTGGGATCAATGTCGGCAAGTTCGATTGTCGAGCTCTCCCCCCACTGGGCGAGTTGTCTTTCAATACTGCGCCGAGCTTTATCCAGCTTTCGGGCAACCATGCGTTTTGTCGCCCACTCGCGCTCACGTTCCCGCAGTGCATGCTCAATCGCATCCGCTTGAGCGGAGGTGCAGGTAAAACCGAAAGCTCGCTGCAACCCCAGTCGAATATCAATTCGATAATCATGTGCGGTGCGAACGAACGTACCCGGCTTGCTTTGCATTCCATTGAATAAATCCACGGTGGCCAATATGAAAGTGGTGAATGGTCGATATTTCGATTCCCGTGGCACCAAGGGTGGCCGTTCAGCGGGTGCGGGCATCCACCAGGGAGGCTGAATGATCATGCGGAACCCGTATTTGTTGACGGGGTCATCGTGATGCACCACCATGAGGTGCCGTTTCTTATCTGGTGGCCTCGGCCCGATTTCTGAGGGTTCACTCACTAATTCCAGCTGGTAGTGAGGATCCGTGCGCATGCGATCAGCACGCCAGGCGTGCCACATTTTTGTGCGGAATGGAACTCCGAGGTACAGCCCCCCGGACACACCGAGTTCGTCGAAAACGGGAACATAAGGATGCCCCGATGCGTCGACAGCGCAGTCCAATGCAACGTTGGCACCGAGGCTTTCGCCAATGAGGAGTATGCGAGGTGGGTTGGAATGGTTACTTAATTCCGCTCGGATCCGTTGTAGAAGCAGGCGGGTTAATTCCTCCGCTTTCTTGGTTTGTGTCAGTGCCAAAGCACTAGGAACGAGTGCATATTGCGGCACCACGATCGCGCAATCACCGAGGGTTAGGTATTCGAGTGCCTCAGCAATGGAGTAATTGAAGTAGCCCACTCCGGTGGGAGGTCCGATAACAATGACTGATCGATCGAATGCACCGAGGCGATGCATGTCCTCCATCATGAGATCGACTCGACCTTCTAACGAATCGGCCGATTCGAACCCACCAACAATGCGAATCGGAGGAATGGCCGACTCGTTCATGATCGCAGTGATCTCGGGTGCGGTGAGTGCCATCAGCACAAAGCGACGGCCCTCTTTTCCAATGGAGTCAAAGGGCATCACGCTCATTGGCCCACAGGAGACGAATGCTGAACTGGGTGGCGCCGGGTAGGCGGGTTCAACAATGTCGCCGCGCTGCTGAATTCGAGCGGTGACGGCGCTTAAGGCGACTGCCCCGGCCAGGGTGAGATTGGACAAAATCACTCCGTGGGCAATCAGTGCGCCAATGGCCCCGGTATCCCGCCCAACAGCCCAATTCAGTCCGCGCTCTAACTGGTGGGCGAGCAGTTGTTCTGCGGCGGTGCTCGCAGCGAGCCCCACACCGGTCGCTAGGGCAATTCCAGCGGCCTGGGCGGTGGCGGTGGGGGAGAGCCCCGATATGGCATGACGTTCGGGAGCCACCATTCCGTATTCCTGAGCGCGGCGATGCCGGGTGACAATGCTCGAAGCGACAACAACCGCTCCTGTTGTGATAGCAGGAATTACGGTTGTCGGGACGCTGGGACGCAGACCAGCTTTCTGATGCAAGGCTGAATCCCAGAGCACGGAAGCGCCGCCGGCTAATGCTGAGAAACTCATGATTCGCCCGGCGGTGGACGCTGTTGCCGCCATCATGGAGCCGCGGGACAGCACATTGGCCGCCGCCGACACTCCTAGGCCACCGGCAATGCCGATACCCGCCACCACCATGTTGGCGCGCACGCTGGGACGCTGTCCGGGTTTGGCGGCGAAAGCCTGCAGGGTGGCCCAGGCGGTCGCAGCCAGTTCATAGTGGATTGCTGCGGTGGCACCACTGGCGACTGCTTGTTGAACCGGGTGCCGCGGGAGCAGGCTGCGAGCCAAACTTCCGGCGACAGACCAACTCGCAGCGGCGATTCCCGCCTGCGTTGTGGAGTCCGATGCCCACCGCTGCAGCCACCCAGACGCGAACTCGGGCCGGATCTGGGCGGTCCGGTCACGACAAGGTTTCAGGCGGCGCACCAGGTCATTCTGCCGGGACGGGCACTGTCAGACCCTGGGTTTAGCGTGAAAAGCATGGTTATTGACTGTGGATCCTGTGTCATGGCGGGCGTGGCGTGTCATGACTGTGTTGTGACGGTGCTCCTGGGGGCACCGGAAGTGCCCGTTGTGCCGGACGACCACGTGGGTGCGCTCGCCGTTCTCGCCGATTCGGGCTTAGTACCCCCTTTACGGCTCATTTCCCCTAAGAAAGCGGGCTGACCGGGCCAGTTTCGGGGCTCGGGGGTGCGGATCGTCATCAATCTGTTACCTTTTTGCGAGATCAGGGAACAGTTCACCGGTGGCCTCCGTCAGAGGCTCATCGGGTGCAATTTCCCGGAGCGATTCACCACAGAGGCGAGTGTCGGCAGGAGGACACGGTATGCAGCGAAACCTAGGACGTCGGTTTGTCACCGGCCTGGGTTTGTCGGGCGCCTTAGTGGGTCTCCTGGTCTCCGGTTTTGTCGTGGCCCCCAGTGCCCAGGCCGCTAATCTGCAACAGGTACGCATGCAGGTCATGGATCTTCAGGGCAAAGCAGAGGCCGCCACGGAGCGGTACAACGAGGCGCGCAACCGACTTGCCGGCATTCAAAAGGAATTGAACACCCTGCAAGCCAAAGTCAAGCGTGAGCGCAAACAACTGAATCAAATTATGGGTTCAGTGGACGATTTGGCTCGCGCCACGTACACCTCCGGTGGTGTTGATTCATCCCTGCAGATTCTGCTCGCGGACAACCCCAATGAATTTCTCTCCCAAGCCGCGGCCCTTGACCAGGTGCAAAAAGGGCAAGCTGCTGCGATCCGATCCACTCAAACCACCCGCCTTCGGCTAGCCCAAACAGAAGCCGCCCTGCAGGATAAGGAAGCAACCGCCAAGAAAATTCGCGGCGAAATGGGCGATGCCAAGTCAGAAGCAAATAGCCGCTTGCGCGAAGCCCAAGCTGTGCTCTCGCGACTCGAGGCTGCTGAACGTCGCCGCATTGCCCAAATGGCCGCAGATGAACGAGCGGCGGCACTAGCCGCGGCGCGTGCCGCGTCCCAAGCGATTAGCTCCGGTGGATCGACCAGCGGTGGTGGATTCAGTGGCAGTGGACGCGTTGCTCGCGTTATTCAGTACGCCCTGTCTCAGGTCGGGGACCGCTATGTGGCGGCCGCCAGCGGACCCAGTGCATTTGACTGTTCTGGTTTGACCATGGCGGCATGGCGTCAAGCCGGCGTCTCCCTCCCGCACTACAGCCGGTCGCAGTACAGCGTTACCCGGCGCATTCCGCTGAGCCAAGCACAACCGGGCGACCTGGTTTTCTACTTTGGTAGTGGAGCGCACCACGTTGGTTTATATATAGGCAACGGGAAAATGGTGCACGCGGCGAACCCCAGTAGTGGAGTTCTCGTGACCAATATCTTGGGCCCGTGGTACAACAGCCGCTTTAGCGGTATCGGCCGCGTTGTCGGCTAATTGTCGGTGACCCCATCCCCGAAAACCTGCTCTAGATACTGATTTCCAAACATGCGCTGGGGATCGACGCGGTCTCGAACCTGCACGGCATCTGTCAAATAGGGATATACCGGTTCGAGATTACTCCGGTTCCGGCTGTGGAGCTTGCCCCAATGCGGACGCCCCTGCATGGATTGCGCAATCGCTTCAAACTCCCGGAAGTATGGCTGATAGGGAATGCGGTGATACTGGTGAATAGCGATATAACACGTGTCCCGGCCCTGGGCAGTGGAGAGCCACAGGTCATCTGCTGCGGCAAACCTGACCTCGACGGGGAATGAAATGGTGAGCTTTTGTCGCTCAATCATGGCGTTTAGCTCCGTGAGGGCGGTGATGGCTGCCGCTCGGGGAAGGGCATATTCCATTTCCCGAAATTTGACGCGCCGAGGTGATGCAAACACTGCGTGGGATTGAGTTGAGTACTCCCGCGCACTGAGGACGCGGCTGGTCAGTTGATTGATGGCGGGGAACCAACTCGGTTGCCAACTACCTACCCGGTTGACTCCCTCGAAAACAGTGTTCGACAGAAAATCGTCGTCCAACCACGCTCGGAATGTCGACAGCGGGTGAGCCAGCTCGTGGGACGGTAGCCGAGTATTGCGCTTGAGTAGCACCCGATCGGTGTGGGGAAACCAATAGAACTCAACGTGATCGTGTGAATCAACGAGTTCGTCTAGGGAGGCCATGGTGTCTGATAAAGATCCAGGTTCCTCTATAGCGTGCAGGAGAAATGCCGGAACGCACTGCAGGGTGTACTCGGTAATAACTCCCATGGCTCCCAGGCCAATTCGTGCCGCATTGAACAGCGAACTATTGGAATCAAGTGAGCACTCATGCACGACTGAATCGGCGGTGACTATTTGCAAGGCAATGACCGATTGCGCCAGGCCCTTGAATCGTGCCCCTGTTCCGTGAGTACCGGTTGAGATCGCCCCGCTGATTGTTTGGCGATCGATATCACCGAGATTTTCCATGGCCAGGCCGTGGGATGCCAGGATCACATTGAGTTCATGGAGGGGAGTCCCAGCTTTGACTCGGACCTGCATGTGTTCGCGGTCAACCGATATCACACCGCGCAGTTCACGGGGGTTAACCAGGATCCCATCTGTCTGTGCAATGGGAGTAAATGAGTGGCCACTACCAACGGCTTTGACCCGTACGTTCGCTTGGCGAGCCATGTCAATGATGTCCACTACCTCGGTCGTGGACGCCGGCGCGAGGACATCATTCGGGGTGAAGGAATAGGTGCGCGCCCAATTGGTCCATGTATGGGGGCGGGTCATCCGAAGCATTGGCTCTCTCCTCGATAGGTCGGTGAAGACACCGCGGCCGTGTCTGTTTCCACCAACAGCATCTCAGAGAATCGCTCGCAAATTTCCCCGGATTTAGCGTGACGCCACCACGTGGAATCACCAATAGAGAGTGTCCCGTCCCGAGGAATGCGCACGGGTGTTTGAACTTCGCCCACACCTTCGGTCCGGAGGGTGTGTAATCCAGTGGGGTACA
>JAIOWY010000082.1:0-7637 GCA_021741845.1 Candidatus Nanopelagicales bacterium | reverse complement strand
GTGATTACTAACAAGGTGTATTCCCCGCAGTATGTGTTGTGGTTGATTCCGTTAGCGGTGCTCGCCCGACCGAATTGGCGAGACTTCCTGATTTGGCAGTTCGGAGAGCTGATCTATTTCGCGGGAATTTGGTGGTTCCTAGCGGGCTACGGAATCGAGGACTCCCGGACCCTGACACCGCAGTGGTACGCGACCGCAACATTCATTCACATTGGTGCAACGTTGTACTTCGCGATCATGGTGATCAGAGACATTCAGACAAATTCAACGGCGTCAAACCGTGAGGTTGTGAATCGAACATCAGTAGGAACTTGATCGCCAATGCGGGGCAATGGATCCTTATTGCTGAGCCACACCATGGACACATGCTGATGCGGTGGTTCAACAAACCAACGTTGCTTGCCATTGATACTGAAGGGTGAGAGTGCGCGTCCGGTGGCATCAAGTGCCCCGGTACCGAAGGACACTAATTTTTGACGTAACGAGGTGGACGGTGAGGGAGCGGTGAGTCCAATACCGTGCGCGGTGCCACCGGAGAGCACCACAACACTGGCGTCCGTTGAGCCGGAACGTTGGCGGTACCCCACCTTCATGCCCTCATGCATGGGGTGAACGGCGAGCACGGTGCCGAATGCATGGAGGGCACTGCGGTCACCCAGCCACAGGCGAGTGCCAGTGCGCATGCGCAAAATAGTTTCGCCCAAACTGGTGCGAATGAGCGCTAGCTCCGAGTCGTCGCAGTGGGAGACCCAGACAACGGGAGCGGGGGGAGAGTGTCCCTCCCACACAGCGGTTTCCGCCTGCCACAGTCCCGCCCAGCGCATAACCTCGTGGGCGTGGGATTCCTGCTCCGACTTCACGAGCGGGAGGTGAATGGACAAGCCCTCAACAAAAATCCGTCCGGTGGCCATGGCATGACGTACCGTGTCGTGATGCAGGACACCGAGGAGCTCGTCCTCGCTGAAGCCAAAGCGGTTCATGCTGGAACGTGCCTCGAGAATAATGCGAACTCCACTGGGACCCGCCGGTCCCGCCAGTAATTGGTGGAGTGCTTCGGGTGACGCTACGGTGGGAATTACTCGCCCGGAGTAGTACTTCTGACCAATCTCCCACCACTGGGCCGCCGCCGCTGGGTCTCGGTGGTCAAAGGGTTCCAGAACAACAATGTCACCTTCAGTCAGAGAGGCAATGGATTCGATCTCAAAGACAGTACCTACGGCAATAGTGTCAACACCGAGGTTCATGGCTTCAGCGGCGAGCAGTTCCTGGCCAAGTCCATATCCATGGCCCTTGATCACCGGTACTGGTGGTGTGCCACTGGCGGCGGTGATGGATTCCACCGTGGTGCGCAGGTGGTTGTGCCACTTCTCGGAGTCAATCCGAAGAGTAAATGCCACTCGGTACTCCTGACCTGTGTCGTTTCCGCCAACTGTACTGAGTTAGGTGCGCGACTGGTAGAACCGAAATGCGCGCGCCCACAGTTTGCGAATCTCCAGATCCCATTCGCCCACGTACTCCTGGGCGTAACCGCCGGAGCCGAGTTTGAATGTGACTAATCCGAACAGGTGGTTCCCCGGATCAAGGGTGTTGGAGATTCCGCGAAGGTCGTAGGTGGTGCACCCCTTATCGCGCGCAGTGCTGATCATGTGCCATTGCAACGCATTGGACGGGCGAACATCTCGATCGGCTGTGGTGCTCGCGCCATAGGAGTACCACGCATGCGGACCGACGGTGATCATGATGGTGGCGGCGGCCAGGTGTCCTTGGTACTCGGCGAGGTGCAGTGTCAGGTGATCCCCGAGGGCGTCCCACATGCGCTCGAAATACACGAGTCCCCGCGGGGTGAATCCATCGCGCTGGGCGGTCTCCACATAGACCGTGTGGAATGCGGCCAGGTCGCTCCGATCACCCAAGCGGATTGTCACACCCGCCTTCTCGGCTTTGCGGATATTGCGACGCCACAGTTGGTTAAATCCAGCAAAGATTTCGTCTGTGCTGCGCCCGGCCAGTGGTACCTGGAAGACAAATCGAGGTTGGACGTCGCCAAAACCAGCACCCTCTGATTCCTCCTGTGTCCACCCAGCGCGCTGTAGTGACTCAGTGACCCGCTGCGCCACCGGGAACGTTTGGTCCGGGGTGAGGTCACTGAGCACCAGGGAGGGATCCTCGCGTGCAATAGCAGCCTTGATGGTGTCTGCATTCCACCGAGCGCTCGGAACCGGCGGCCCCATTTTTATCTGGAAGGCACCGCGTGACTTCACATGCTCAACCAATGCACCCATATAAGCCTGGAGATCTGCGGTTTCCCAATCCAGAACCGGACCTTCAGGGATGTACGACAGTGAACGTTGGGGGAGCTTGGGCACCGGTCGGTAGAGGACCAATGCCACACCCACCAGGGTTGAATCTTTGAACCAGCCAATGGATTCCGGCTTCCATCCCACTTTCACCGCACCCCAGGTGGGTAACTGCAGAAATGACACGTGCGCAGTGGTTGCCGTCAGGTACTCCGCATGTGCTTCAGCGCTGATGTGTCGAACCGTGATGCTCATGTCAGATCAACAACCACGGGCGCATGGTCGGAGGCACCCTTACCTTTGCGTGCTTCCCGGTCAACAAAGGAATCACTCACTCGGGACGTGAACGCTTGATTTCCGTACACAAGATCAATGCGCATTCCCCACCCGCGGTGGAAGGATCCATTCCGGTAATCCCAGAAGGTGTACGGCTCACCCTTTAAGGCACGCGGTTTCACTTCATTTAATCCCAAAGCTTCAATGTCAGTCAGTGCTGCACGCTCTGCTGGTGTCACATGCGTTGAATCAACAAACTTGGATATATCCCAGACATCCGCATCTGTCGGTGCAATGTTGTAGTCACCAATGATCGCGAAGGGGAGATCCGGGTTGGCAGCAAGTTCCGCTTGGGCTGTTGTGTTCAATGCCTTGAACCACGCCAACTTGTACGTGTAGTGATCATGTCCCGGTTCACGTCCATTGGGGCAGTAGACACTCCACACGCGAACACCATTGCATGTTGCGCCAATAGCCCGTGGTTCCTGTGCGCCCTCAAACTCGGGCTGGTCTGTCAGTCCTCGGACAACATCGGTAATTCCCACTCGACTCAGGATTGCCACACCATTCCACCGACCCGTTCCCAGGGTCACGGCTTCATAACCCACCGCACTAATCGGCATATGCGGGAAAGCCTCATCTGTGCACTTGAGCTCTTGCAAGGCCACCACGTCCGGCTGGGCGCTTTCCAGCCACTCGACCACCCGATCAATCCGGGCACCCACCGAGTTCACGTTCCAGGTCGCAATCCGCACAGGTGCAGCCTATTCCCCTCTGCCAACCCACCGTGCTTCATCACATGGTGGGCGGTGGAACTGCACGGTTCCCCACAAATCCAATTACTCATCAGTGCAGCATTGCGCGATAACCACCCAATCGAAGAGAGACTGACGGTAATCGACAATCAATGGCAATGTCAGTGAGGTGTCGGTTCTTCAACAACATAATTAGATATTCACAAAACAGGTAAACCAATATCCCCGCATGCCCGTGCGAACTGTTTATCAAGTGTGATAACCGCATCACAAGTAGTGACAAGTGCAGTTGCCATATGAAGAGCGTCCAAAGTTTTGAGGTAACTGACAGGGATATGGCGTGCTAACTCAACGACCGATGGTGAAATCGTGAGCACTTCAAATCCTTGGAGCAATTCTTGAGTTACGGATGTTTGGCCAAGTCCGTTTCTCTTCAGGACACGATCAATTTCAATGGCAGTCAGAACACTGGATACCAGTAAATGACCCTGTTGTTGAATTCGAAAGGATTGGGAAACAACTTCAACTTCCTTGGCGTTCATCTTTAATCCATGGAGAAGAACATTCGTGTCAACGTACAGTTTCATATTCGATCCGCGCGAACGTCACTGAGTGTTTCGAGAAGGGTTTCCGTTGACACTTTGTCAATGTGGGTAGCAAATGAACTGTCCTCACGGAGTTTCGCCAAGGCTGCTTCAAAAGTGGTTGTCGCTGGCGTGATGGCATGTCGGATCTCCGGTGGATATGCCTGCACGCGGTAATCCCGGAGGTACATCTCGATGGCCTCGCGAATTAATGCCTGCTGAGACTTGCCTGTTTCCTGGGCCAGCGACTTCACACTGCTGGCGAGGTGCTCAGGGAGCCGTAGATTCATACTCACGGAAAAACGGTACCAGTATTGGTACCAATATAGGGAAATGGTCATAGACAAGGATCGGTCCACGAGGAAACCATCTGCAATCCCCTCGAGGAATCGGTGGAGCAAGGGCCAGCCACCGCCGAATCTGTGGATACCGGTAACCTTCGGGGGCTGAAACCCTCCTGTCACGGAAATGCCGTGGCCGTTTAGTCCGAAGGAGGTGGGTTAATTCATGCGTAAATATGAAGTCATGGTCATTCTCGACCCTGAACTCGATGAAAAAACAATTGCCCCCAGCCTCGATGCATTCCTCAATGTCATCAAGGCCGATGGTGGTTCCGTGGAGAAAGTTGATCTGTGGGGCAAGCGTCGCTTTGCTTACGAGATCGACCACAAGTCCGAGGGGTACTACGCGGTCATTGAATTGATCTCGAATCCTGCGGCTGTTGCCGAGTTGGATCGCCAACTCTCCCTCAACGAAGCTGTCATGCGCACCAAGGTGCTTCGTCCAACGTGGACTGTCGCCGAAAAGGTTAGCTAGTGGCTGCCGGGGATATCAACGTAACGGTTGTTGGCAACTTGACCAACGATCCGGAACTGCGCTTCACCCCGAGTGGTGCCGCTGTTGCGTCATTCACTGTGGCAACAAGTTCGCGTTATCTGGACAAGACCACTAACGAGTGGAAGGACGGGGATCCCACCTACCTTCGCTGCAGTGTGTGGCGCCAATACGCGGAGAACGTTGCCGAGTCACTGACAAAAGGCACACGCGTCATTGTTTCCGGCAAGTTGAAGCAGCGTTCCTATGAAACCCGTGAGGGCGAAAAGCGAACTGTGATGGAAGTTGAAGTAGAAGATGTTGGCCCCGCATTGCGTTATGCCACGGCCAAGATCAACCGAGTTCAACGATCCGACGGTGGTTTCACTGCTGGGCCACAGGCCGGCGGCGCGGAACAAGCCGACGATCCCTGGGCAACCGGAGCGCCGTCTGCAAACTTCGACGAACCCCCCTTCTAAATCATCCACTACCAATCTTTATTAACTCAAGGAGCTAGTAATGGCACGCGATAACAAGCGCCAACAAATGTTGGACAAGAACAAGATGGTGAAGGCGAAAGCCTGCGCTTTCTGCAAGAAAGAAGTGAAAGGTCTTGACTACAAAGATGTGAACTTGCTGCGCAAGTTTATTTCTGATCGCGGCAAGATCCGTGCACGTCGGGTAACCGGTAACTGCACACAGCATCAGCGCGATGTAGCCATGGCCGTGAAGAATGCCCGTGAAATGGCACTTCTTCCCTACTCAGCGGCAACACGCTAAGAAAGGGAATGGACATGAAACTCATTCTTACCCAGGAAGTAAGTGGCCTTGGAAATCCAGGGGACATTGTTGAGGTCAAGGACGGTTACGGCCGCAACTACCTCCTCCCCCGCGGCTATGCCATTGGCTGGACCCGTGGCGGAGAGAAGCAGGTCACCTCAATCAAGCGAGCCCAAAAGGTGCGCGAGATCCGGGACCGCGACCACGCTAATGAGGTCAAGCAGGCCCTGGAATCCATGACGATTGTTGTTCCCGCCAAGGCTGGCGAGAGTGGCAAGCTCTTTGGATCCGTCACGGCCGCTGATGTTGCCCAGGCAGTCAAGACCGCCGGTGGTATCTCCATTGACAAGCGCAAGGTCACTCTGTCCAAGGCGATCAAGACCGTGGGCAAGCACAATGCCACGGTGGAGGTGCACCCAGGCGTTACCGCCAAGGTGTCCTTTGAGGTATCTGCCGGATAAATCCGCGCTCATTTCATCGTGGGGTCGCTCATCTGAGCGGCCCCACGTTTATTTGCCATACTCCACCTGTGGCTGAACCAGACAACATTGAGATTCGATTCCTCGAACCGACCGAGGCAGAGGTGCTCGTTGATCTCATTCGGGAGACATACGGCGACACATATGACGCCGAGTGGGTGTATCAGTCAGACGAGATAGCGGCACGTTTGAGTGACAATCGGTTGCGCAGCGCTATTGGCCACCTGGCGGACGGCACCATCCTCGGTCACATGGCGCTGATGGTGGAAGAGACTGCTGAACGCGTGCTGCACGCGGGCGTGGCGGTGGTCCGCGATGCGGCCCGGGGTCATCACCTGTTTGAGCGCCTCAAGAGATTCAGTGCTCAGTGGGCAACCGAGGCCGGGTATCTCGGGTTGTTCAGTGAAGCGACCGCTGCGCATCCCTATTCACAAAAGGCGAACATTGCCCTGGGTGCCCACGAGACAGGATTTCTGCTGGGGTGGATCCCCGCGAGCGTTGACAACAATGCAGCGAGTGCCGCCGGAGGGCATCGACAATCCGTTGCGTTGTTTTATCTCAAACTCAATGACGGACCCTTTCGGCCTGTCTACGCACCGGAGAAGTATCGCGAGATGATCAACACTATTGCGTCCGTATCCGGATTACATGTGCAGCTCGAGACAGCGGATCCGACCACACTTGTTCCGCGCGAAACTTCGGTGGACGTTGAGCAGAAGGACGACCACAACCTCGCGGTGATTCACGTGACCGAGGTCGGCCAGAATCTAGCGGAGGTAATCAATGCCGAGATCGCTCGGCAGTTAACACAGTTCTCCAGAGATGCCGTGTATGTCGATCTACCGCTGCAGTCACCGGCAACGCAATTGGTTGTCAATTCACAAGCAGAAAACCTTGCCTGTGGATTTGCCGGAATTTTCCCCAACCGGGAAAGCAATGGAGATGTCCTGCGACTTCAAGCCTTTGCAGACATTGAATTACATGTCGAGGACATCTCCATTGCTTCGGATCACGGACGCGAACTACTCGATTTCATTCTGAGTGATATTCGCTGACCAACTGGAGTCGACTACGCAACAACAGGTGGGCCGTACTTGTTGTCAGCTGGCGTTCCCTTGGAAGCAAAGAACACGATCAGGATGATGGTGCCAATGAAGCACAGAATGCTGAGCAGTAATCCCCAGAGAATCCACCAGGCAGACCGATCGGTGTCGTGCAAACGCCGTGCCATGAGCCCCAAAATCGGGAGCAGCACAGCGAGCGACCAAATAGTGGTAAGCACACCGGTGCCCGGGATCGAGTAGATGGTGCCACTGATATCCATCTCGGATCCGCCGTACGTGAACCCGGCCGCCATATCAATAATGTTCAGTACGAACGAAATGATGATCGTGAACAGGTAGAACCACCAGAATTCGGATCGACTTGCTCGACCCTGGAAGTTCGCATAATTACTAAAACCAGACTTAATCGCCTCGCCGAATGACATATGTGCTCCTTAGATAGCGCTCGATTTACCCAACCTAGCGAAGCAAGGTGAATATGGAGCGCTATTTGCCCGATATGTCGGTGAATCTTGAAGCACCTGAATCCCCTGTGGCACTATCACCCCATGCGTCGATTGATCTCCCTTGTCACTGCCAGCGCCCTCCT
>JAIOWY010000081.1:0-7652 GCA_021741845.1 Candidatus Nanopelagicales bacterium | reverse complement strand
GTGGATGGAGAGCCGCAGGGAGTGGTGCGCATCACCGCCCAGGGGAGGTTGGTCGCAGATTCGGCCGTGCGGGAACTCCTCGGCTGACGAACCCAGTGATTCGGCGTACACTTGGCACTCTGGCAGTGTGAGTGCTTACCCATCAGACGGAGAGAGGGAGGTGATTGCGCCATGTTGGAAGAACGCCGTTTAGCGGTGCTCAAAGCAATTGTTCAGGACTATGTCGCCACCCACGAACCCGTTGGCTCCAAGGGGCTCGTTGACCGGCACCAATTGGGGGTTTCCCCTGCCACCATCCGCAATGACATGGCCGCCCTCGAAGAAGAGGGGTACATCACCGCACCTCACACATCTGCCGGGCGCGTGCCCACTGACCGCGGGTATCGACTTTTCGTTGACCAGCTGTCACAAATCAAGCCGTTGAGTTCCGCAGAACGCCGAGGTATTGACCGATTTCTCGGAGATGCCGCTGACTTAGACGATGTCATGAGCCGCACCGTTCGGTTGCTCGCCCAATTGACTAAACAGGTGGCCGTGGTGCAGTACCCGTCCCTGTCACGCAGCCATGTTCGTCGTATTGAGTTCATTCCGGTGACCGAGCACAAACTCATGATCATTTTGATTGTGGACAGCGGCCGTGTTGAGCAGCGGGTTGTTGATTGCTCCGTTCCCCTCCAAGAGGATCTGTTAGCTGACCTTCGGGCCCGCCTGTCTGTTGCTGTTGCTGACCAACCGTTTTCGTCTATTCCTTCTCGGCTAGAGGATCTCGATGCCGGCTTTGATCAGGAGAGCCAGCCCCTGGTCCGGGCTGTGATTGCGTCGATCCTAGAGACCGTCACCGAACGGTTGGACGAACGCATTGTGCTGGGAGGAACCTCGAATCTGGCTCACTACAACGAAGTTTTTGCCATGAGCATTCAGCCGGTGCTCGAGGCTCTTGAAGAACAAGTGGTTCTGTTGAAACTGTTGGGTGAAACAACACCGCACCAGCAGGTCTCTGTCCGCATTGGTCACGAGAACGATTTTGTTGGACTCAACTCCACCTCGGTCGTGACCTCCCAATATGGACGGGAGAATTCACCGGTAGCCTCACTCGGGGTTGTTGGTCCAACACATATGGATTACCCAGGAACAATGAGTGCTGTGCAAGCTGTTGCTCAATACGTCAGCAGAATTTTGTCCGAGAACTAGGTCGAGTGAGAGACGTGCCAACAGACTATTACGCATTATTGGGTGTCAGCCGGGATGCAAGCCCCGAAGAAATTAAGAAGGCGTACCGAAAGCTTGCGCGCGAACTCCACCCTGATGTGAATCCCGATCTCGAGCATCAAGAGAAATTCAAAATGGTCACGGCCGCGTATGAAGTACTTAGTGATCCCGAAAAGCGGCAAATGTATGACCTCGGAGGGGATCCACTGAGTAATCGTGGCGGTGGTTTCTCGGGCGGTTTTGATTTCGGCGACGTCATGGATGCGTTCTTCGGCGGACGAACACAACGTCGCGGACCGCGTGGGCGAGCTCGCCGTGGCCAAGATGCCCTGATCAGCATCACCATTGATTTGAATGCTGCCGTATTCGGGGAGAATCGCGAGATAACGGTGGACACCGCCATTGCCTGTGACAAGTGCAATGCGTCCGGGTTAGCAGAAGGTTCGGAATTGGCCACCTGTGCCATGTGTAAGGGCCGCGGTGAGATCCAATCGGTGCAACAGTCCTTCCTCGGTCAAGTCATGACATCACGTCCGTGTCCAGCGTGCCAAGGTTTCGGCACCACTATTCCCCATCCCTGTGTTGAGTGTGCCGGTCAAGGGCGAGTGCGTCACCGCAGAACTATCAATATTGGAATACCTGCCGGAGTGGATACGGGTACGCGCATTCAACTGCAAGGTGAAGGCGAGGCTGGACTCAATGGTGGCCCAACCGGCGACCTCTATGTCGAAATAGTTGTACAAGGCCACGAGATCTTTGAACGGCAGGGGGACGAACTCCACTGTGCCATTACGGTTCCCATGACCTCCGCGGCGCTCGGCAGTTCCATTCACATTGACACCCTCGATGGTCCTGAAGAGGTGGCTATTGCGGCGGGCACCCAATCGGGGCATGTGCTTACCCTCAAAGGTAAGGGTGCAACGCGGCTGCGCAGCGGATCTAGGGGGGATCTCTACATTCATGTGAATGTAGAAACTCCGAAAAAACTCACGCCCGAGCAGGAGGCTCTCATGCTCCAACTCGCCGAATTACGAGACGAAAAACCCAATCATGTGGTGAGTCGATCAGACTCTTCCGGGCTGTTCAGTCGACTCAAGGAAGCTTTCAGTTCTAAGTGAGTGCAGCAACCTTTCTTGCGGATCCGAACCTCCTGGAGGGCGTGGCCGTCGGTGACACAGTCTTACTTGATGCGGACATTGCCCACCACATTCATGTTGCCCGAATTCGGGAAACAGAGTCAATTGATGTGGTCAATGGTCGTGGGCTGCGAGCCACCGGCACAGTGTCTGGGCATCGATTCCGTATTCAGTCGTTGCAGCAGGAGGCGCCAGCGCCCTTGGAGATCGCTGTTGCTCAAGCCTTAATCAAAGGCGACCGGTTGGAGCGAGCCGTTGAAATGATGACGGAGATCGGAGTGAGTCGGTTCATTCCGTGGCAAGCCGAGCACTCTGTTGTCGTGTGGTCAGCAGAGAAAGCTCAGCGCAACCGAGGGAAATGGGTGAATCTGGTTCATGCCGCCACGGAGCAATCACGGCGATCATTTACTCCCGAGGTGGACCCATGTTCATCAACACAACAACTCTGCACCCTTTTCCCTGAGTTTGACCAGGTTCTGATTCTCGAAGAATCGGGGGGACTCCCCGGAGCCTCGATCCCGAGAGGAAAGATCCTTGTTGTGGTCGGCCCTGAAGGGGGCATCAGTCCGGGCGAGCGTGCCGCCTTTGCTGCGGGTGCCAACGTAACGTCGCTGACCTTGGGGTCGGCGGTGCTGCGCTCCGCGACCGCCGGTGTCGTGGCCACGACCTACCTGTGGACCCGCTCTGGGGTGTGGGATACCTCCGCACCCAGCACCGTGGAAGGATGACAGCGTGAGCGAGTGCCTTTTTTGTGCCATTGTCGCGGGGGATATCCCGGCTGACATTGTGCTGCGCACACCAGACTGTGTCGCTTTTCGCGATATCAACCCCCAAGCGCCGGTGCATTGCCTGGTGATCCCCGTTGAGCACCACGCCAATATTGGAGAGCTGGGTACCGCCAACCCCGAACTGACCGGGAAAATCGCAGCATGTGCCGCCGAGGTGGCGCATCAAGAAGGTTTGAGCGACTACCGCTTGGTTTTCAATACCGGCGCCGGTGCCGGACAGAGTGTCTTCCATGTCCACGGGCATGTACTCGGTGGGCGCGATTTACAGTGGCCGCCCGGATGACCAGAACCATTGTTGAAGTTCCCTCCTCGCAACCCATGGTGGCTCTTTTGGGTGCTTCAGACGAATATCTTCGGATCGTGGAAGATGCCTTTCCTGAGGTGGACATTCTTGTCCGCGGCAACCAGATAATTCTGGACGGGGAGTCGCCGTCCATTGATACCGTCGATTTGCTAGTGGCGGAGATGCTCACGCTATTGCGTACTGGTCAGGCACTGACCCGTGATTCGGTGGAGCGATCCATCTCACTCATGAAGTCCGGTACGCGGCCCTCGGAATTGCTCACAACAAATATCTTGAGTAACCGCGGAAAAACAATCAGAGCCAAGACCCTCAATCAAAAGAAGTACGTCGAGGCGATCGACAACAACACGATTGTTTTCGGTATCGGCCCGGCGGGAACTGGTAAGACCTATTTGGCAGTCGCCAAAGCAGTGCAAGCGTTGCAGGCAAAGCAGATCAATCGAATTGTGCTCACCCGCCCGGCAGTTGAGGCAGGCGAACGCTTGGGCTTCCTACCAGGAACACTGTCGGAGAAAATTGATCCATATCTCCGGCCGCTCTACGACGCGCTGCACGACATGATCGACCCTGACTCGATTCCGCGACTCATTACGAGCGGAACCATAGAAGTTGCACCGCTCGCCTATATGCGAGGTCGCACACTCAATGATGCATTCATTATTCTCGACGAAGCACAGAACACCACCGCCCAGCAAATGAAAATGTTTCTCACTCGGTTGGGCTTCGGTTCCACCATGGTGGTGACGGGAGATGTGACCCAGGTGGATTTACCGGGGGGCACAACGAGCGGATTGCGCGTTGTCTCGGACATTCTCGAGGGAATTGACGACGTTGCTTTTGTCAGACTGAATCAGGACGACGTTGTGAGGCACCGTCTTGTCGGTGACATTGTTGCGGCCTATGAGCGCTACGACGTTCGTTCAGAATCCAAGGTTGACCCTAAGTCCACCGCCTGACCATGCCGGCACGTGAAATTGTCAACGAAACATTGGCGGATCTTGACCTGAGCGCCATTGATTCACTCGTTGACCACCACCTGCGGTACTTGCGTATTCATCCTGATTCAATGATCGCGGTGACTTTCATTGATCAGGACCGCATGACTACTTTGCATGAGGATTGGATGCACGAGCCTGGTCCAACCGATGTCCTGTCTTTCCCGATCGACCAAGTAACGCTCCCTCCCGCCGGTGAAACCTCTGAGTCAGGGATCTTGGGGGATATTGTGATTTGCCCTGAGTTTCTCCCAGCACAAATGGCGGAAAGCGGGCGAACCCTGCAACAGGAGTGCGAATTCCTAGTAACCCACGGAATATTGCACTTGCTGGGAATGGATCACCAAGAACCAGAGGAATTCACCGCTATGTTTACTCTGCAGGATCAGTTATTGACTCAGTGGGAAGGGTCTCGTTGATACTCGTCACCGCGATCTCTATTGCCTTAATAGCGGTTGCCGGATTACTTATTAGCGCGGAGACCGCTATTGGACGGGTGACGCGCGGTCGAATTGAGGATCTTCCGCCCAGTCCTCAAGTTGACCGACTGCTTTTCGTGCTGGAAGACCGGGCGCGATACGTGAATGTGCTTCTGTTCTTGTCCACTCTCGCAAGTGTGAGCGCATTCGTCTTGGTCAGTTATGAATTCATTGATTGGATGCTCAACGATCTCGGATGGTCGTTCGCTCTGGCCTTTGTCGTGGTGATTTTGATCCTGGTGGTGATCTCCTATGTCGGTCTGGGGGTTGCTCCCCGCACCCTAGGACGCATCCATGCCGAGCGAATTGCCCTGATAGCAGCGGGACCTGCAGGCTTTTTTGCCGCGATTCTCGGTCCGGTGACCACCCTGCTGATTGTTATTGGAAATGCCCTCACACCGGGTAAAGGATTTCGGGAGGGTCCATGGGACACGGAAGCAGACCTGCGTGAGCTCGTTGACCTTGCCGGTGAGGACTCGCTGATTGAAGACGACGAACGGCAAATGATTCATTCGGTTTT
Source organism: Candidatus Nanopelagicales bacterium (assembly GCA_021741845.1). Taxonomy (GTDB): domain Bacteria; phylum Actinomycetota; class Actinomycetes; order S36-B12; family S36-B12; genus UBA4592. The sequence continues at coordinate 2,221 of JAIOWY010000081.1, read as the reverse complement.
TGAACTGGGCGAGACCTACGCACGTGAAGTCATGGTTCCCCGCACCGACATGGTCTTTATTGAACGACACAAAACACTCAGACAGGCCATGTCCCTAGGCCTTCGGTCGTCTTTCTCGCGAATTCCTGTTATCGGCGAGAATTCCGACGACGTTGTCGGAGTTATTTACCTCAAAGACATTGTGCGCCGAGTATTTGAGTATCGAGATGCAGAGCACCAGGAGAATGTTGACGACCTGATGCGAAGTGCGTATTTCGTTCCTGACAGTAAGCAAGTGGACGAGTTACTCAAGGACATGCAAGCTGCTCGAGTGCATATGGCGATTGTGGTGGATGAATACGGTGGAACTGCTGGGTTAGTAACCATTGAGGACATTCTGGAGGAAATCGTTGGTGAGATCGCTGACGAATATGACACGGAGGCTCCTGAAGTAGCGGATTTGCCCGATGGTGGGTATCGGGTTATGGCCCGCATGAATATTGACGACTTTGCGGATTTGATCGATGTGGATATTGATTCCGAGGAAGAGGACGTTGATTCCGTTATTGGGCTGATGGCAAAGAAGTTAGGTCGCGTCCCTATTGCTCAATCCACTATTGACTTGGATGGGTGGACACTGGTGGCTGAATTAGGAACCAGCCGTCGCAACCGGATTAGTTTTGTTCGTGCTATTCCACATCCTGAACTGCTGGACTCTGAAGCACAGGATCAGGAATCTGATGAGTAATCGATTCGCTGTCGGTGCCGTGCTCGGCGCTGCGGCCCTCTTTGGCACGTCCGCCACGGCCTCCACATTATTGGCACCGGAGGCATCACCCCAGTCGGTAGCCGGCTGGCGGCTTCTCGTGGGTGCTGTTGGACTGATCCTGATCACGCGCGGACTCGCCTTCGCCCAGATGTACCGCACACCACTGATTTGGTTGATGGGTCTATCGGTCGGTGCCTTTCAATTTTTCTTTTTCCTGAGCGCGAATCTCGCTGGAGTTGCCATTGGAACTCTGGTTACCATCTCGGCCGCACCGTGGTTCTCCGGCTTGCTGGGGTGGGTGTGGGGTGCTGGAAAGCCGTCAGGGATCTGGTGGGTTTCGACGTTCATTGGAATCATTGGTGTATTCCTCCTGGTTGGCACACCTGAAAACGGAGTGGTCAACCTGGCAGGTGTCTTTGCGGGGTTAGCGGCGGCAGCGAGTTATGCCGTCATGACAAATAGTGGAACCAGACTGACCGGACGTGGACATAATCCCAATCATGTGTTGGCTGCTTCCTTCTCCATTGGCGCGGTGTTATTGCTTCCCTTTGTATTCGCCGGGGGCACCTGGTTTGCCTCGGCTTCAGGGGTTGTTCTGATTCTGTGGCTCGGCCTGTTTGTGACGACCGCGGCGTATGTCCTCTTTGGTATTGGGCTCAAAAACTTGATGCCGGGAACTATTGCCACGCTTAATTTGGGGGAGCCGCTGGTGGCCACCATTCTTGCGGTGTGGCTCCTAGATGAATCCCTGAGCATGTTGGGCTGGGTTGGCTGTGCACTGATTCTTCTGGCACTTGCTCTCTTAGCGCGGGCTGCTGCAGGAAGTACTGCGACAACGCGGGAGGATCATCAACATGTCTAGTGTTCCACCGGGTTTTACCAGTGGGTTTGTGGCAGTTGTCGGCCGCCCCAATGCCGGTAAATCCACCTTGCTCAATGCGATCATGGGGACCAAGGTCGCGATCACGTCGGATCGCCCGCAGACTACTCGGCGCACGATTCGCGGAGTAGTGCACCGGGATGAAGGGCAACTCATTGTTGTCGACACACCGGGCATGCACAGGCCACGCACGTTGTTGGGTGAGCGTCTCAATGACGAGGTCAAGGACACTTGGGGCAGTGTGGACTCCATTGCCCTGTGTATCCCTGCGAATGAGCCTATTGGCCCCGGAGACCGGTATATCGCCACTGCCATTTCTGAACTACACAAGAAAAATCTTTACGCCATTGTGACCAAAATCGACACCGTCACTCAGGATCAACTGGCGAGTCAACTACTGGCAGTCTCCGAGTTGGGAACTAGCTTGGGAATTGATTGGACAGCGATCATTCCCGTTTCGGCGGTGCGCAACGAGCAAGTCGACATTGTTGTACGCGAACTCATTGCGGGATTACCCGAAGGGCCAGCGTTGTTCCCTGCGGAAACGACAACGGACGAGTCAGCAGAGATTTTTATCGCGGAACTCATTCGTG
>JAIOWY010000080.1:0-7738 GCA_021741845.1 Candidatus Nanopelagicales bacterium | reverse complement strand
ACGAGGCAACTACTGGGGGGTCAAAACTCTATGACTGGCAACGGTTTTTGGGGTATATGTGACTAGCCTTCCAAGCTGGTCATGCCGGTTCGATCCCGGTCACCCGCTCCACGAGTGGGTCAGGCGGATCGGGAGGAGTCCCCCGGGACGACGGACCCGGTCACCCGCTCCACGAGTGGGTCAGGCGGATCGGGAGGAGTCCCCTTGGCTAGTGATGCATCTCCCAGATCGATTCACTGAAACTCAGATTGTCGAATTCCACGTCACAGGACGACTCACCGGGGCTGCAGGCGTACACGCCCATGGCCACCGGAGCAGCCGGCAGGTCACCAGCTTTCTGCTTACCCATTCCCAGGGTTGTCTCTCCCAGAATGGCGAGATGACAGATGCGCAGTTGCTCCCAATCCCCACCCTCATTTGCTTCGATGAGGAAGTCAGGACCCCGCTGAGAGATGCGCAGTGAAATGTAGCCACGCGACTCACAATTGCGAGTAGACCAATCCGAGTATCCATTGTTAGTGACCACAACACCAAGGCGGGAAAACACGTCATTGTCGTACTCAACAGACGCTTTTATCCAATTGTTTTCATCAATCCACACCACGACTCCGGCTTGATCGAAAAGCACGTGATAGTCGAAACGGATGGAACAGCTGAAGGTGAGATTCCGATCAACATCCCACACATACGCGGGAGCATTGTTGTTCTGAAACCCGTAATAGGTCCGTTGCCAGAAGTCGGTTCCCGGTTCCGTGGTGAATGTGACACAGCTGTCGCTGACCTCACTGCGTGCAGGTGCGTTGATCCACCGCCCCTCAGGGAGTGTCACTGTTTCCATAACTCACTTTTCCCGTAGATCAGTCTGCACGTGGTCGTTTCCTGGATCCGACTAGCGGTTTTCTGAGATCTATGTTCCCATCTGAGGGTGAAGAACGCGACCGGCACACCTGTGGGCAGGCGAGTTGTCATGGGAATGTTGGGTTTAGGTGCGCTCGGAGTGGTGTTTGGTCGACAGTTGAACTCTGCCGTGACCACCACGGTCAACGCCACCGTCCCGGGATTGGGCCAGGTGCTGCCTGCCGCCGGGGGATTTCGCATTTACACGGTGACAAACGGCTATCCCGCCATGAGTACCAGCGAATACCGCTTGCGTGTCACAGGAGCAGTGCAGCAGGAACTAAATCTGAGTTTCAGTGACTTACAAAACCTTCCACAAACGTCCATGACAAAGGACTTTCAGTGCGTGACCGGGTGGCGCGTAGACAACGTTCCCTGGTCCGGGGTGTTATTGAGTGACATTCTCGCCTTTGCTGGAGCTGATGCCCGCGCAACCGCGCTCGCTATTGACTCGTTCGATGGCGCATACACCGAATCACTCACCATGGAACAGGCTATGCGCCCTGACGTATTAGTAGCCACGTCTATGTACGGGGAACCAATCACCCGGGAACACGGCGGTCCTGTTCGTCTATATGTGGCGCCCATGTACGGATACAAGTCGTTGAAATGGCTTTCTGAGATCAACGTGATCGGAGAAGTGATCCCCGGCTATTGGGAACAACGCGGCTACGACATAGATGCCTGGATAGGTCAGTCCAACGGTCGCTCCGACGAACCGGTGTAATCACTCATGCAACGCTTCACTCGTGCTGAGAGGTACACCCACCGTTCCCTAGCGATCATTATGTTTATTTTGATTGCCACGGCTGCTGCTTTGTACATACCCGACATCAGCGCCGTCATTGGAAACCGGGATCTGGTGAAAACAATTCACTCCTATGCGGGCTTCATTCTGCCCCTCCCTTTACTGATTGCCCTGTTCTTTCTCGCTTTTCGACTCGATGCCAGGGAACTCAACCGGTTCCACCCACATGACTGGGCGTGGCTGCGGCGCCAGAGATATCCCCGTGAATCCGGTGTTACTTATCCGACACGGGAGTACGGCAAATTCAACGCTGGACAGAAACTCAATGCCGCGTTTACCGTCGGGGCGATCTCGGTCATGTTTGCAACCGGCATGGTGATGTTTTTCAGCTCGCTGTTCACTGACGATATTCGCACGGGAGCAACGTTTGTCCACGATTGGCTGGCGCTGGCGGTTGTGGTGGTCGTCACCGCACACACATATAAAGCTTTTTCTGACACATCAGCACGCTTAGGCATGCGCACTGGCAAGGTGCCCTATTCCTGGGCGCAGGATAAACATCCGGAGTGGGCGTTAGCCGTTACCCAACCAGAAATCCATCCAGCGAATGAAAATCAAAGTGATGATCAAGACAAAGGTGAGCGCAACCAAAATCCAGCGTAGGGAAACAAGAACGTCGGAAGTAACTCCCGGCTCACCGGAGCGAGTGAACCTCCCGTTCGCGGCATTTTCCGCCGTTGTAATCCAGAAAATAAAGATTGTCCCGACCCACGCGACCATGCACCACGGGCACAACGCGCCAATCACGTAGAGGCTTTGGAAAGCCAGCCAGATCACGAATGCCATGCCACCGACCGCACCCAGGTTGAGTCCGAGCCACACCCAATTCGGCAAGTTCACTTTCGAGATCATGAGAACGGCAAGAGCAATGATCACCGAGTAACCAGCCAGGCCAATAAGTGGATTCGGAAAACCAAAGAGTGACGCTTGATCGGTAATGATGACCGATCCGCACGACAACACCGGATTAATACTGCAACTGGGCACATAATTCGGATCCGACAGGATTGCGAACTTGTCGTTGGTCAGTTGGAAAGAGGCCAACAGGCCCAAAATCGCTGAGACGAGAAGGATCCATGGCGTTGATCGAAAACGCACCGGCTGCACAGTCACTGGAGGATTATCCCTCCATGCCGGTATGTGAGGTCACGTCCCACCACAAAGTGGCAACATCACGCGGCTTGGCATCCTGCTGCGCTATTAGCGCCGCAGCAACCTCTGCATCACGATCCTCTGACAGGCAAAGGCGAATGCGAGCCTGGCGAATGCGTTCAGCTTCCGGCATGTCAACACGTTGACCCCAGGTTTCATCTGTCCACACATCCAGCACCGCCGGGAATCCCATGGCCACGGCAATCGCCTGCAGGAGGTGAGGAGTGGGTTGGGTTGGTCGTTCCAAATCCCAGAACTTTTTCCACAACTCGTTCATATTGCTCATGGGGTGGTGCATGGGTAACTCGAGAACAACGCGCTTCTTCGCGTGGTCATTGAGCGCCTGCAGGAACGGGACAATATCTTGGACGTTGTACGCAACGTGGTGGCACACAACAACGTCCACCTCAGGAACCTGATCAGCAACGGCGGGCCAGTCACCGAGATACGTGTGTGCGACCACGCCTCGAGCCTGGGCAGTTGCCACAAATTGATCGAGCATCCCTTGCTGGTGGTCAACAGCAACCAGAGTTCCCGCCGGTGGCGTAATGGCCATGGACGCCCGCCCACCGCCACTGCCTACGTCCAGAACGGAACCGTTCAGTGGCAGTGCCTCGCGGGCCCGTTGGTGCGAAAGGGAATCGGGAACTTCACCGGTCACTGTGAAGAGCGCCACCGGATGCGACCAGGGCGGTTCGGTCGCCTGATCCAAAATTTCCTGGGGAATTGCCCAGGATTGCAGGTCGGTTGTCCACTGGCCGGCGAGTTGGTCGAGATCCATACCCGCACTGTAGACGGAGCGGGTGTGGCATGCCCGGGCGAACGAGAGCGCACCGACTGACACCGTGTCAGAAAGCTGATCTCCCGCGACGGATAGCCTTACCGGGTGTCAACGTCCGAGGAATCAGCCCACGACCAGGGCTCCGCGCATCCACTCGCGGCCCTGATTGGTGGCCCCCAGGGTGCTATCGAATCCATGCTGCCCCCTGTTGCCTTTGTCGTTGTGTACATCAGCACAGGGAGCAACCTCACCGCTGCAGTGGTGACGGCGCTCGTGATTGGTTTGACGCTTGCTGCACTACGACTCTGGCGCGGGGAACGACCCGTGCGGGTTACCGGAGCACTGCTCGTTGTGGTACTCGCCGCCATGGTGGCGTATTACACCGGTAGTGCTGCGGCGTACTTCTGGCCCTTGGTACTCGCCAACGTAGCGTCAGCCTTGGCTTTCGCCTTCTCTATCTTGATTAAGTGGCCGCTACTCGGAGTAATCGTTGGCCCGATCACCGGCACGGGCATGCGGTGGCGCAAAGATCCGGATCTGTTACGCGCTTATTCGCGCGCATCCTGGATTTGGGTCTTACTGAATGTGGTGCGAGCTGCCGTGCAAATTCCGTTAATCCAAGGGGAAAACCTGTGGGCCTTGGCGGCCGTGCGTCCGATCTTCTATCTCTTGGTGATCGGTGTGGTGCTGTGGTCCTGGGTGATTATCAAGCGCGCCCTTCCCGCAGATCACCCGGGGATTCGTTCACCACGCATCCCGGAGTCGTCCTAGCGTTCTATCTCTGGCAGCGCGGACACCAGAACAGATGCCGCCCCTGCAGGTCAGTGACCATCACCTCCGCTCCACACACCAAACAGGCCTGCCCGTCTCGCCGATAGACGTAGACCTCCCCACCATGTCGGTCCTCCCGTGGAGCGCGCTTCATGGCAGCCGGTTCATGTTCTGGTCGAACAGTGTCAATGCGCCCGGTACGAACGCCATGCTTCATGAGCACTCGGAGATCGGCCCAGATCAGATCGAGGGTTTCTCGATCGAGGTCTTTGCCCCGTGTCATGGGATTAATGCCGTGACGGAAAAGAACCTCTGCTCGATAAATGTTGCCCACACCGGCATAAAGTTTTTGATCCATGAGCAACGATCCGATCGTGGAATTGCTTCGGAGAACTGCTTCGTGAGTAAGAAACGGGTTATCGCCGGAAATGGGATCGGGTCCCGTCCGCGCGAGTATCGCCTTTTTCTCGTGCGCGGTCAGTAACGCGCAGGCCGTGGGACCGCGCAGTTCCGCTGTTGAACTCTCACCGATCAGGCGCAGGCGAATTAACCCAACAGGCTCAGGCGTTTCTTGGTGAAAACTCCATTTCCCATACAAACCTAGGTGCACATGAATAAATCGCTCACCCTCAAAGCCAATGAATAGATGCTTGCCGTGCGCTCGCGCATTTACCAGGGTTGAACCGGATACTTCCCGCGCACTCTCGGTGAACCGACCCTGAGGACTATCAACGGTGACTATTTGCTTGCCCAGCAGCTTGGTGATCGCCTTGGCCTGCCGGTGAACAACGTGCCCTTCTGGCACTAGCGAGCCATGGCCTTTTCCAGATCGGCAACAAAGAGATCAATGTCTCCCGCCTTGGTATCCCAGGAACACATCCAGCGGACGAGATCTGGGGCGTCCCACGTATAAAAGCGCCACTTCGATTGCAGGTGCTCAACAACCTCCGCGGGAATCCGCGCAAAAACCGCATTTGCTTCCACAGGCAGATCAATGCTCACTCCGGGGATCACCTCAACCCGTTCACGCAGATAGTTGGCCATTTCGTTGGCGTGCCGCGCACTCTTCATCCAGAGATCCTCACTCAGCATGGCAATTATTTGTGCTGAGGTGAATCGCATTTTGCTGTTGAGCTGCATGAAGGACTTGCGGAAATACTCCACACCGTGAACAACGTCGGGGTTCAGCACCACGACAGCCTCACCCATGAGCATTCCGTTCTTGGTTCCGCCGAAAGACAAAATGTCAACACCAGCGTTGCTGGTGAAATCCGCAACCGGCAGATCTAAGAATGCGGCAGCATTGGCCAAACGAGCACCATCCATGTGGACACGCAGTCCCAATTCATGGGCACACTCACTGACTGCCGCTACTTCCTCGGGTGTGTACACCGTGCCTAGCTCTGTTGATTGAGCAATGGTGACCGCACCAGGTTGGGCATAGTGAACAAACCCGAAATCATGTGCTGCGGAACGAATGAGATCGGGAGTCAGCTTGCCCTGGACGCCCGGTACCGTCCACAGTTTGATCCCGGCAACTTTTTCTGGAGCGCCACCCTCGTCCATGTGCACATGCGCTGTACTTGTGCATATGACCGCTTCCCACTGACGCATAATCGACGACAGCGCGACAACGTTGGCCCCTGTTCCATTGAACACTGGATAAACGCCGACCTCGCGACCAAAAACGCTCGCCATTCGCTCCTGCAGTTCAGCGGTAAAGGTGTCATCTCCGTAGGCGATCTGATGTCCTTCATTGACCCGAACAAGTGCTTTTAAAACTTCCGGGTGAACTCCCGCGTAGTTGTCGCTGGCAAAACCCCTCCACGCAGGAGTCGACACGTGAGCGGAATCAAATGAATTCATGTGGTGCAGTATCCCCGAACGGGAATGCGGGATCTATGTCGAGCCACCCACGCGTACACCCGCTCAGCATGGGGAAGAACCACCGGAGCATCGATAATGCTTCCCACCCACGAAAACCGAGTCACGCGGAGGATCTGTGCGACCGCTGCGGCACCGCCATAGATTTCCCCGCTGTGTCGCACAAAGACAACTTCTTGCTGGCACTGTTCCCGTGTCACTCCGTATGGAAATTCGGAGATTGACTGAAATGAGCGGAATGAACACTGCGCATCAAGGCGTTCGGCGAATCGCACAGACGCGCGACAGAATCCACAGTCACCATCAAAAATGCACAACGGCCAGGACTTGTTAATCAAAAGAAGGCTCGGCATCTCGCGTGCGCTTTAACTCATAAAACCCGGGAACAGACGCCACCATCAGGGCGCCATCCCACAGGGTTGCGGCCTGCTCACCGAGCGGCATAGGTGTCACCACGGGACCAAAGAATGCCACCGGCTCCGCATCAGGACCCGGGACGGCAATGACAGGTGTTCCGACATCAGCCCCCACCAAGGCAATAGCGCGGGCATGGCTAGCTCGCAGAATGGCGTCCCACTGATCAGACTCCGCCGCAGCTGCGAGGGACTCGGGCAATCCTGCCTCCGCCAACGACTCGGAAATAATTTCGGGGAAATCCGTTCGCCCCTCACGGTGAATGCGGGTTCCCAACGCGGTGTACAAACGATCCAATACATCTGCTCCGAATTCCTCCTGCGCAGCAATGCAGACGCGAACCGGACCCCACGCGGTCTTCATGAGTTCCTGATACTCCGGGGGAAGCTCCTTGCCGTCGTTGAGGACCGCGAGGGACATGACACTCCACGTGACTTCAATATCTCGCAGTTTCTCTACTTCCTTCACCCAACGGGATGCGATCCATGCCCACGGGCACAGCGGGTCAAACCAGAACTCCACCGGTGTTGTCATGCCCCAATCCTTGCATGTGAGGCCCACTCGCGCAGGGTCAGCGGCGAGTGGAAATACCCCGTGCAAGGATTTAGGCATGTCTGAGACCACAGCAACTGATTCCCGATCCGAGAACATCACCCGTGCAGAGGCAGCGGAACGTTCCGCACTTATCTCGGTGACCTCCTACGACGTGGTCCTAGATGTTTCCTCCACTGGTCCAACATTCACCACAGACACGACCGCCGTGTTCGCCTGCACCACTCCCGGCGCCACCACGTGGATCGATTTAATTGCACCCACGGTGGACTCGGTCACTCTGAACGGAGTCGAACTTGATACGACAGAGGTCGTGTCCGGCGCTCGCATCACCCTCCCGAATCTTGAGGCAACGAACACGGTTCGAGTTGTTGCCCAGGGCAAATTTATGAACACCGGTGAAGGACTGCACCGCTTTGTTGACCCTGTCGACCAGGAGACTTACCTCTACACGCAATTTGAATCTGCCGATGCCCGAC
>JAIOWY010000079.1:0-7747 GCA_021741845.1 Candidatus Nanopelagicales bacterium | reverse complement strand
CCACCGGAGCACTTCACGCAAAGCCAAGCTTGATGCAATCGCTCCAGCCCCTGCTAAGGTTCGCTTGTGTGTAGGGAACCTTTTGAGGGGGCCCAGCCAATTGGCTGGGCCTTCCTCTATAGGTGAAGGAATATTCATCCCTCCCATCACCCCCCATCCCCTCGGCAAACTTCCCGCATAACTCCACGGGACTCGAGGACCCAGGTCAGGGACAAAGGACGACAGTGCACTAACAAGCAATCTCAACAACACTCACGCTAACGGCGTAAGCGCAGGAAACCTAGACGCAAAAATGAGGGTGTGGACAAAGACTGCTTGAGCGAGTGTTTGGGAAACCGCAAACCAACAGATCCCCACCATCGATTGGCTTCTCACGTGCGCACGCGCGCGCTCGTCTTTTAGCACCCCGTAGGGGTGCTTTGAGTGGTTCCTGTTGCCAACAACACCGTGGGCAACACACCACTATCGAAAGGATCACCATGCCTAACGGCGGATACCCCATGCACCTACTCACTCCACTCGGCGATTCCGGAGTTGAGATTTTGACTTCCGGTTGGCACGTCAGTGTCCGGCGCAGACACGAAGAGGGCTTCTACGAATTCGGCGGTCTGAACGAAATCCAAACCTCGGCATTGCTCTACCACCTGCTCTATTGGATGGGTTTCGACAACTCAGAACTATTGACGCCCATTCGACACAGCCTCACACGCAGAGGCTTTGAGCTCAGGCCGCATTTCAATCAGCACGGCTGCATCTACGACTATTAACCGCAATCACTAACCAGTGCCTGGGAAAAGTGGCCCTTGACAAAGGGAGGTGGTGACGACTTAGGCCGTCACCACCTGACTGACCACCACTCAATCCCTGATTAAGTGGAGCAGCCACCGGAGCAATTCACGCAAAGCCAAGCTTGACGCAATCACTCCAGCCCGTGTTAAGGTTTGCTTGTCTGTGGCAAACCTTGTGAGGCGGCTCAGCCATTTGGCTGGGCCTTCCTCTATAGGTGAAGGTTTCATCCCTCCCATCACCCCCCATCCCCTCGGCAAACTTCCCGCAATACTGCACGGGATTCGAGGACCTAGGTCAGGAACAAAGGGCGACAGTGCACTAACAAGCAATCTCAACTTCAACAACATTAATGTCATCTGCCCACATACAACAGATGGAGAAAGTGACCTGGGGAAACAGGAAGTGGTGACGACTCGAAAGCCGTCACCACTTGACCAACCACCACTCAATCCCTGATTAAGTGGAGCAGCCACCGGAGCAATTCACGCAAAGCCAAGCTTGACGCAATCACCCCAGCCCGTGTTAAGGTTTGCTTGTTTGGGGCAAACCTTGTGAGGCGGCTCAGCCATTTGGCTGGGCCTTCCTCTATAGGTGAAGGTTTCATCCCTCCCATCACCCCCCATCCCCTCGACATATTTCCCGCAATACTGCACGGGACTCGAGGACCTAGGTCAGGAACAAAGGGCGACAGTGCACTAACAAGCAATCTCAACACCACTTACGTTAACGGCGGATACGCAGAACACCTAGGGGCAAAATGAGGGTGTGGACAGACTGCAGGAAGACTCCTTAGTAATGGGGAAAAGGTGAACCCATAATGAAGTGGCGTGCCCCCGCTGCACTGGTCAGCAAGGACACGCCACTCGGGGTAACGTGAATCGAGTTACTAGAGCAGATTTGGCTCCGTCTCAGCAACCGCAGTTGGTGAGAAGCCCCACTCAACGGCGATTTGCTCCAGCGTTCCGTCGGCACGCAGAGCAGCCAAGTTTTCATTGAATGCAGCAACCAGGTCAGGGTTGTCCAAGTTCACCGGGAAGTTGGTTTGACCTGGCTTGGTGGTGGACACAACGCGGTCGTCAGGTGCTGGGACTGCGAACTGGGCGCCCTCAACCGGTGTGTTCTGCAATGCAGCCTGGCCTGATGGATATGTATCGACAATGACATCGATGCGACCATTGGCTAAGTCGGCGTACATTGCTTGAGTTGTTTCGTACAGGCTCAAATCATCTCCGAGCAACTTCTCCAAATCCTCATTCCACAAGAATCCAAGGGTTGACCCAACCTTCTTGCCCACCAGACCTTCAATGGAGTCCACCCCGTCAACGGAGATAAGCGTCAACTGGTCAATGATTACTGGATCACTCAGCAGCACAATCTTCTCGCGCTCAGCGGTGCGGTACCAGCTGCCGAGAGTTGTGTCTGCTCGACCCGACTCAATGGCGGGAATCATGGCAGCACCGGATCCGGGTTGCACGATCACGCCGAGGCACTCCATGGCGGCGATCTGGTTCAGAATGTCACCTTCCGCACCTGTGATGGTTTCCCCATCGATCGAGGCGAAAGGGGGATACTCGTAGGCGGCAACAGTCAAATAACCTTCTTCAACCGTGACGAGCCCTGGATGCGCAGGAACGCATTCGGCACTTTCTTCAGAAGTGCTCTCCTCCGTAGCGCTCTCCGCTGCGGTTGCAGTGTCGGTTGCCACATCACTGGCTGTGTCTTCACTCGAACATCCGGCTAGGACTACTCCACCAAATGCAACCAGCACAGCTACTTTCATTATCTGGTTGTGCTTCATTTATTCCCTTTCATTGTGCCCTCGTCACTCCGGGGTTCCGAGGTGACGTGATCGAGATTGCTCACAGTTAATGTCCGATATGCCGACTCAGACGCCTTTCCATAACCGTGACCAATGCCGAAGCTGGAATGGTGACCACCGCGTACACGGCAGCTGCTGCAATAAAGACTGGTAAGTAGTTGAACGTCTTGGTGCCCAGGAAGTAGGCCGCCTGCATGACCTCGCTGTAGGCAATGACGTAGGCAAGGGAGGTCAGCTGGAACATAATGATGGACAGACCCATCAGCGGTGGGATGGCAATGCGCGCCGCTTGGGGCAGGATCACATACCGATAGCGGTCCCGGGCGCCGAGACCCAGAGAGTCCGCTGCCTCCGACTGGCCGCGAGCAATGCTGCGCACACTGGAGCGAATAATCTCCGTGGCATACGCCGCGGTGGACCACGTGAATGCCCATGTGGCCGCAACCAGGTCCGTCATGACAATGTTCACCTGCGGCAAGCCCTGGTAAAAGATGTATAACAGGACAAGCAGTGGTAATCCACGTCCGATTTCAACGAAGGCGATTGTCATCCACCGAACAACGCGCAGACGACTGTCCATCAGCAATGCGAGCGCCAACGCCAACGGCAATCCGAGTCCGAGGGAGATGCCGGTGAGTTTCAAAGCGTTAACAAGTCCCGGGAGCAGCTCCTGGACGTAACCCAGCCACGTTGATAAATCCATCAGGCCACCAGATACTTCTCGCTCGCGCGGGCATCTTTATGACGCGCCCACACCCCAAGGGGGACACTGAAGGCCAGGTAGATAACACCGACAATAAGGAACGCCTCCAGCCCTTTTCCGGTGTTTTGTGCGACCTGATTTGCTCGGAATGTCATTTCAACAACGCCAATGGTGGAGGCCAGCGCGGAGTCCTTCATCAGCCCAATGCCGTAGGTGACCATGGAAGGGCTGACGGTGCGGAATACCTGCGGAGCAACAATTCGAATGAACATGTCGATTCGGCCCAAGCCCAGTGATTGCGCGGCCTCGATCTGCCCCCGACCGATTGCAGCCAATCCACCGCGATAAATCTCACCCAGGTACACCGACGCGATCACCGAGAATGTCAGAATCGCCGCGACCAAAGATGTTAACTGCAGACCCATTTCGGCGAGACCGAAGTACACAATGAACAGCCACACCAGCGGGGGCACACTGCGAATGAGGTCCACCCAAATGCGGGCGAGCACACGCACAACGCGCAGGGAGGAGACGCGTGCAGCGGCAACGCCGATTCCAAAGATGGAACCCAGCGCAAAGCTCGCGACCGTTATCAGTGCGGTCCACACGAGCCCTTGGAGTATGTACCAGAACATCAGCGACCCAATACCGCACTCAGGAATTGCTTGGTTCGCTCATGAGTCGGTGCGCTCATAATTTCCCGCGGATCACCGGACTCGACGATCGCACCGTCCACCATGACATAGAGGCGGTCCCCCACTTCGCGGGCAAACGCCATTTCATGGGTCACGATCATCATGGTCATGCCGTCTTGGGCTAGTTCCCGCATGACCGCCAAAATCTCGGCGCCAACTTCGGGGTCCAATGCTGATGTTGGCTCGTCAAACAACATGACCTGCGGGTCAAGGGACAGTGAACGCGCAATCGCCACTCGCTGTTGCTGACCACCGGAACAGCGACCTGGGTAGGCATCGCATTTTTCCCGAAGCCCAACTCGCTCCAAGAGGACGAGCGCCCGGTCATTCGCTTCTGCTTTGCTTCGCCCCAACACCCGACGTTGGGCGAGGGAGATATTTTCCATCACAGTCAAGTGTGGGAACAGGTTGAACGATTGGAACACCATTCCTACATCGCGTCGCAGGGTGGACAGTTCCTTCTTACTGGCGTGCTTATGGCCCTCACCAATAGTGATTTTGAAGTTGCCGATCTCCAACACTCCACTGGTCGGAGTCTCGAGCAGGTTGATACACCGCAGGAAGGTGGACTTGCCCGCCCCCGATGGTCCAATAATGGAGATGACATCGCCAGAGTTGATCTCCACGGACACATCCCGCAGGACTTCTACCGGGCCGAAACGCTTATTAATGTTCAGCGCTCGCAAATGGGGTTGGGTCTCTGTCATGTCTATTCCCCTCCACTCTCACGAACGGCGATTGCACTTATTTCAATCCGTTTGGTTCCCCGGAACGCGGCAACAAAAATGGAGGTACGAGGTGGTCGAGGAATTCCGGTGAACCGTTCACGCCACGCGGCGTCGTAGTCATCGAAGTCCGCGGGGTCCGCCAGGTACACGGTGATCTGCAGGATCTTTCCCAAACCCGAACCGCACCGCTGTAGTGAGCGCTCTAGGTTGTCCAGGCACGCCCGTGTTTGTTCGGCGATGCCCTCCGGGGTAGTGCCGTCGGGGAGGGTCGGAATCTGACCGCACGGAAAGACGAGGTGACCGAAGGTGGTTGCGGCGAGGTAACTGCGCTCTACGCCATCTGCATGATCGACATGCTCAATGTTGTGGGACTGCGCTGCAGATGTCATTCGGGCACCAAGAACTTTCGTGAACTGGCAAGGAGGGTGCTCCATGCTTGGGGGTTGACTTCCACGCCACGGTGCAGGGCTGACTGCAGGAGGTGGGCGCGATCCTGATGGGACAGCACAAGCTGGCCACCGCTCGGAGCGCCCATGGTCATGAACCAGTGATTGCGGCGCACCGTGACGGGGACACTCTGGGCCGAGAGTGAGGAGTGCAGGTAGAGGTCACCGGCACTATCGATCGAATACCCTTCCAGCATCGACGAGTCCTGTTGGTTTCTGCGTCCCCACAGCATGGCGGTGCCTTCCGGAGCCATGTCCCACACGGCCGCAGCAACACCGCGCAAATCGACAGCCCCTCGAACCACCACAAGGTGCTCTGCTCGACCCAGTGTGAGTGCGGTCGCTTGGGCACCAACCAATGCCACACTTGTTTTCCTCGGGTCGGTTAAGTAGGCCACACCATGCCGAACGGCGACGCGTGGGTTGCGGCGCTGGACCCAGCGCCGGGTGAGATCGGGCAGCACACTGACAACGCCGGTTCCCCAGAGAATTTCGTTGGTCGCCATGATTCGTCCAGCGGATTGACACTCTCCCCAGAAGTACCCCTCTGCACGCAGAGCGCGGTAGCACTCCTCTTTCAATTCCCGCAGTGAGACACGGAAGGCGTGGGCGCGCGGTGCCTCGACGGTTGTCATTCCACCTCGCCTTTCGCAGTGGTGCCGGGAAAGACGTGATCAAATAGGCGCATCCAGTTCTCGCCCATGACAGCGGCGAGGTCGGAATCACTCAGACCTGCGTCGGAGAGCGCGTTGGCGAGCTCAGGAAAGTCCTTGGGTGAGGAGAACCAGTCGGGCCACTGCGGCCAACTCGCACCGGATGCCGGCTGCCAACGCCCGTCCCGCAGCACACTGACGTAATCCGAATCCCAGTTACGAGTGCAATCACTACCCAGACCCACGTGGTCAACCCCCACCTGATTGACCAGTCGGACCACCATGTCGGCAAACTCCTGACGGGTGGTCTGTTGACCGCGAATCACATTCGGATACAGACAGGCGCCAATCACGCCACCGCGCTCGGCGAGCGCTTCAATGACACGGTCGGACTTGTTTCGCGGTGAGTCGGCAAACCACAGGGGATTCGCGTGGGTAATGGCCACGGGTACAGCGGACTGCTCAATGGCATCTAGCGAGGTCCGCTCCCCCACGTGGGAGAGATCGATCAGCATTCCGACCCGGTTCATTTCCTCCACAATGATCGAACCGAACCGGGTGAGGCCGGAATCCTGCGGGTCGTAACACGCACCGCCGACAAAGTTTTGAATGTTGTATGTCAACTGCGCGATCCGGACACCCAAGTCGCGGAACACTTCAACGAGTGAGTAGTCCTGTCCAAAAGGTGAAGTGTTTTGAAATCCCAGGACAACACCAACGCGCTGCGCTTCCGCGGACTCGCGAATTTCCTGCGTTGTGGTCACAATGCGCATTAGCTCGGGGTGCCGTTGCTGTATTAATCGCAAGTCGGTGATGTTGCGGATCGCCTCGAGCGTCTCATCCCACACGGCGCATGTTGCGTTGATGCCGTGGACGCCACCGTCAATGATCTCCTGGAACACCTCCGCGCTCCAGTTGCTGATTTGCAGGCCATCAAAAACTACGCCGTTATTCATGGGGTTAACTCCGGTCGGGGAAGGAACAACCAGTCGTCCTCGGTGATTCCCTCAGCAATGTCGTCCATGGTCGGGGCGCCACTGAGCAGGGTGACGCGAAGCCAATCGGTGGATTGCGGGTTGAAGTTCTCCATTCCGTACACCGCCAGCTGGAACCGTTGCAGATCCAACGGCAGGTAACCCTCGGACAACGCGTTCACGCGCGCCTCGGCGTAGGGGTAGTCACCGACTGACTGAACGCGCTCAACGATCCCCCAGTGCTGCGGGTGGGAAATGAGAAACTCCCCCACGCTGATCTCTCCGTCAGCTGTGACCAAATCCCGATAAGCGCTGTTGACGTCTCGCGCAATGCCAACGGGGTGTTCCGTGGATACGCCTTTATCAACACCACGCACACCGCGGCGAGGTTCGCCGCTGCTCTCCGAGTAGAACCAGAATTTCGATGTCTCCCGCGGATCGGTGAAGTCAATGTCTAGTGCCCACGCGTAATCACGTCGCATCATGTCCCGGAGTTCGCTGACCGACATTGCTGCATCAAGTTGTGTGCGATCCACACACATGAGCATGGACTCAATGTCCGTGTCTAGGGATGTGTCAATGTCCACGAGCACCGAATCCACCACTTGCCGCACTTCGGTGGAGATACCGCTGGCGTATTCATGCAGTGCTCGTCCGGGCGTGTGCGTTGCGTG
Source organism: Candidatus Nanopelagicales bacterium (assembly GCA_021741845.1). GTDB lineage: Bacteria > Actinomycetota > Actinomycetes > S36-B12 > S36-B12 > UBA4592. The sequence goes on along the minus strand of JAIOWY010000079.1, from coordinate 266 downwards.
ACCGTTGATGGTTCCGTCGGTGGAGTACTCCGCCGCTGCCGCGAGCACACTCATCAACCCACCAGCGATCTGTTCACCCGTCGGATACGGGTCGGTGGAGAAGGACTTCTTTTGTTCGAAGTAGTGGATGCTCCGCTCCACGAGAACTCGGACACGATCCCACTCTGCCGACTTCGGTGACCACTGTTGGTCCAGCGCATTGACCAGCGGTAGTTCCCGGAGGGCCACCCAGGCATCAAGCACCTGCGGATGGCGGATTGCATAGG
>JAIOWY010000078.1:0-7913 GCA_021741845.1 Candidatus Nanopelagicales bacterium | reverse complement strand
GCTACGGCTGACCAGGAATTGACAGTGTTGTGGATCCAGCGCGGCCGTTCAAGACCCTTGACGGACAGTGCTAGCAGTAATCCCAAAACCCCACCAATCACGGCGGTGGTCACCGCGAGAATGATGGAGTTGGCAAACCCCTTGCCGTAAGTCCCCTGGAGCGCCTTCTGGAGGGAGTCGGTGGTGAACCCACCGTCACCTGTGACCGAGGCAATCATGACGACCACAACGGGGTAGATGAGAAAGAGGGAGACAAATGCGAGGAATGGAAGTGAGATAACAAGACCTAACCGTGCATCAGGTGAGATTTTTCGACGCACCATTTCCCTCCCTTTCCTTAGCCCTGGCTTTCCTTGGCCCTGACTGGATGTCTTACCACGATTCCCTCATCAGTACAGGGGTACTCCGACCCTGTGGTTGGAGTACCCCTGCCCCGATCGAACATGTTATGCGTCGGCCACCATGGGACCCCAGAACTCTGTCAACTGTGACTTCATGAGTTCTGTTTCTTCAGCAGTGGGGAACGTGATGCTCTGGATCAGATCTGCAGAAGGCAGGTTCTCCATTGCCTCAGCGGGGATCACACCAGCTTCTTGCATGGCTGCGAAACGAGCGGGGATTGCTCCACCCTCGAGATAGCCCAGTGCGCCAGCATCGCCGGTGATGTGTTCCATCCACAGACGTGCAGCACAGGGGTGTACGGGATCAGACACAACACTTTGTGCGTAGTAGGCGCCATAAATGCCGTCAGAAGGAACCACGACCTTCATGTCGAAACCAACTTCAGCCAACTGAGCGACAACACCAGGGAAGTTGTAGGTCCAGTCGAGTGCAATGGGAACTTCACCGGAGAGTAGAGCAGCCTCGGTGACGTCAATCGTTTGCAAGTTACCGGACTTCTTTAACTCAGCGAAGTACTCAATACCTGGCATGAGATCTGAATAGGAACCACCGTTGGCAAGAGATGCCGCGACGACAGCCGCAAAGGCAGCTCCGGCCTCACGCGGATCACCATTCAGTGTGACCATGCCCTTATATTCCGGCTTCTTGAGGTCTTCCCATGTTGTCGGTGCGTTAGGAACCAACGTGGAGTTGGTTGCGATCGACATGATGCCGTAGTAGGAACCGATCCAGTTTCCATCTGCACCCTTGAGCACATCAGGGATCTGGTCCCAGTTACTGGTCTGGTAGGGCTCGATCAGGCCTTCTTCGATCGCCTGGGTCACAAAACTTGGGCCGATATCAATGTTGTCGGGCATATCTGGCTGACCACGCAGAGTCTTGATCGCGGTCAATTCATCTGCTGACGAGGCATCTGGGTTAGCGACGGGCGCATCAATGCCGTACGTGGTGCGGAACGACTCGAGGATTCCACCGTAGTTTGCCCAGGTGTCAGGAAGTGCAATCAGATTGACAGTTCCTTCTGCTTGAGCCGCGGAAACCAGTTCCTCGAAACTGTTTCCACACATTCCAAATGCGCCTTCCGACGCTGCGGTTTCTGCGGCACTCTCAACAACTTCACTTGTCGACTCGGTGGCGGTTGCTGTATCAGTGGCTGTGTCCTCTGATGAGCTACATCCGGCTAGAACGAGTGACGAGGCAGCTACGGAAACGACTGCCAGCATCATTTTGCGCATTACTTTTTCCTTCCATTGATGAACGGAGTTTGCATAACACCTAACAGTCATCCGATTGCGCAGACAAAACGTGACATTGGTATTAACGGAGAATGTGATGTGCTCAAACACTTGGGCTGAAAAGCGCCCAGAAAAATAAGGGACTCCCCGCGCACCTATCAGCGCCCGCCTGCCCTTGCTGCCTTCCGACCCTGGGGGATTCAGCGAGATGACACCGCGCGGGGAGTCACCCCAGAGGTTACGCGCCCGCACATCACCGTGCACATGGTGGTTACGCCTAGGGCAGTAATCCGGCGCAGAGCGCTTATGGGTAATCTCCCCCACGGAGGATTCGCCTAGTGGCCTATGGCGCTCGCTTGGAAAGCGGGTTGGGAGCAATCCCTCAGGGGTTCAAATCCCCTATCCTCCGCCAGTCGAAGCCCTCGCCCCGTGCGAGGGCTTCGCCATTTCCCCCGTGCTCCTTCCCCAGCGCCTGGGGGGTACTTGTAACCTCCTCTGCGGTGGCGTGTCCGAGCGGCCAAAGGAGCGCGCCTCGAAAGCGCGTGTGGGGGCAACCTCACCGTGGGTTCAAATCCCACCGCCACCGCCAGAAGGAACGAGATAACAGTGGTGGGCGGCTCCATTGAGCCGCCCACCACTGTTATGTGCCATTGCTGTTTACATCTGCGCCCAGAGCGATGGCGCAAATATCCAGTTGGGGTCGCCAACACCAGTGTGGGATTGGACAGCTCGGTATGTGCGTCTGTTGAAGGTCACCGTGGCGCCGGCGACCTGATCGCTATTCCGTTGGAGATTCGCTCGCACTGGACGTAGGAGTTGATTCAGGGAGGGGACACCCGTCTGGTGACACGCTGGGAGATGGCTCCGCCAATTGCGCGACAACTTCCGCGTCATTAGCAAGTTCAACAAAGGTGCGCCCGAGTGAGACGTCTACCTTCTTGCCCTTGCGTCCGTCGTCCACCAGCGTTGCACCGGGAAGGTGATAGGCGACGAGCTTTGCGGCAGCCTCACCTTTGGGGCCGTATCGGATTTCGCCGACCCCTTCAATGGGGACACCGAGGGGGTCGTTCTTCACGTCGCCGATCTTGAAACCACGCACACCGAGCAACTTGGCGGTCTCACCTGCTAGTCCCACCCGCTTCGTGGAGTTGAACACATTGACTGTCACCTGCGATGCACGGGGCAACACTTCCGCGGGCGTGACCTCAGTGACCGTGCAATTGCTGGAGTCCACGGTGGCGGTCGGGGTGGCGGTCGCTGCTTCCGGCTCCACCGAGCCCGAACCCTTGAGCAGGGTGGCAATACCGAACCCCACACCAAAGAGCACCAACATGGCCACAAAGACCAGCAACACCGTCAACCACAGCGGCCGCTCCGCAGGGCGACGGCGTGGCTGATTACTCGACACAGAAGACATTGACCCAACACTAAATCGGAAACGGGCGATACACCAACACGCACACGCCTAAATGGCGATTACTTACGACGATCCGCTAGGAAATTCCGAACCACGGTGGCGCATTCCGATTCGAGCACACCCGGAATGACTTCAACCTGATGATTAAGTCGTTGATCACGCACCAGGTCCCAGCGCGATCCGGCAGCGCCGTATTCGTCATTCCACGCGCCAAACACCAGTCTCGACACCCGCGACATGGTGATCGCACCGGCACACATGGGGCACGGCTCCAGCGTGACGTAGATCGTGCAATCGTTTAGTCGCCAACTCCCCCGTTGCTGACCGGCTTCGCGTAATGCGAGCACCTCGGCATGCGCTGTGGGGTCGTGGCCCGCTTCCCGGGCATTCGATCCGCGACCAATAACAACTCCCTGTGGATCAACAACCACAGCGCCAATGGGGATTTCCCCGTGGTCACCCGCCTGGCGAGCCAGGTCCACAGCCATGCGCATGTACTGCGCATGATCAACCACCGGGTTATTCACCTACTTGTGAGTTTCTTCCACTGCGCCGTCGCACCAATACGCTGCATGATCTCAGCAATTTGTAGATCCGGATACAGGTCAGGGTTTTCACAGACCATCAGAATGTCGTCTTTGCGCAACCCAAAGTGGTGCAGCATGTCCAGGTCACCGATCGCCTCAAACTCCTCGAGGTCGTCCTCTTCCCAATCCAGTTCAATCAGGTCGGCGGCATCGACCGCTAAATCCCAGTCGAGCAGTGCCATGGAATCGCTAATGATTGCCTCGGTGGTTCGTGGGTCGTGGCGCAGCAGAATGAAAAACTCCTCGGCCACACCGACAACGGCGAAAACACCACCCTCGCCCGGGTACTGCTGACACAAAGTAATGAGGTCATCGAGCACTAATGCTTGGCGGGCTGGGACCTTGGTGCCATTCCATTGACCCTCTTCGCGCCAGATAATGGCGCTGTAATCGATGTCATCGGGTTGAACTTTCTGGGTGCCCATGCCCCAATGGTGGCATGAAGCCGAGCGAACGTGCACGCAGAGGCACTAGTCTTTCCGATTATGCGGACGCTCGTCATTGATCACCCACTCGTTGCCCACAAAATGTCCCGGTTGCGCCGTGAGGAAACCTCCTCCGCCACCTTCCGGCTGCTGGCTGAGGAACTGGTCACCCTGTTGGCCTACGAGGCCACCGAGAACCTCGAGGTCGAGGACGTTGCGATCACCACACCGGTCGCACCCACGACCGGTCGCGAGATGAAAGAGCCGCGCCCGTTGGTTGTTCCGATCCTGCGGGCCGGGCTTGGCATGCTGAACGGGATGGTGCGCCTGATGCCCACGGCCGAGGTTGGTTTCCTCGGTCTGGTGCGGGACGAGGAAACCCTCACCGCGTCGATTTACGCGGATCGCCTGCCCGACAATTTGCACGACCGCCAAGTTTTTGTCCTGGACCCCATGCTCGCAACCGGCGGCACATTAATCGCGGCCATCGATATTTTGCTCGATCGCGGTGCGAAAGACGTCACCGCTATTTGCCTGCTCGCCGCACCCGAGGGTCTCGCTCGCCTGGACGAGGCTTACGGACAGTCGGCCGCCAACGTGACAATCGTGACCGCCGGGCTGGACGAGCGCCTCAACGACAAGGGCTACATTGTTCCCGGACTCGGCGACGCCGGTGACCGGTTATATGGAACCGTCTGAGGCGTAACTCGCACTCAGGCCCACACTCACGCTCACGCTCACACTCTGTGGCATTAAATATTTTTTAACGATGCCACCACTTTGGTGAGCGAATCCTTGGCGTCGCCAAAGAGCAGCGTGGTCTTGGGATCGAAGAGGACTTCGTTCTCAATGCCGGCAAACCCGGGACGCATGGAGCGCTTGAGGAAAACAATCTGTTGCGCTGCATCCACATTCAGAATCGGCATGCCGTAAATCGGCGCCGTCTTGTCCGTGCGAGCTGCGGGGTTGACCACGTCATTAGCGCCAACAACCAGCACCACGTCAGTGGAGCTGAACTCCGGATTAATTTCATCCATTTCCTTGAGCTGCTCATACGGCACATTCGCTTCAGCCAACAGCACGTTCATGTGACCGGGCATGCGACCGGCCACCGGGTGAATGGCGTAGTCAACCTCGATCCCGCGCTCGGTGAGCATCTCTGCCAGTTCCCGCAGGGTGTTCTGCGCCTGGGCAACCGCCAGGCCATAACCGGGAACAAGAATTACCTTGTTGGCAAAGCCCAACATGATCGCCACGTCATTAGCACTGCCCGAACGCACCGGACGATCCTCACCGGTCCCGGCCGAACCGCTGGATTTAGCGGTGAAGGCACCAAACAGGGTGGAGGTCAGTGGGCGACCCATGGCCTTGGCCATCAGGGTGGTGAGCAGCGTGCCCGATGCACCCACGAGTGTTCCCGCGATCAGCAGCAATACGTTGCCCAGGACGTAACCCGAGGCAGCAACCGCCAGACCGGTCATGGCATTGAGCAGCGAGATCACAATGGGAACGTCCGCGCCACCCACGGGCAGCACAAACAGCACACCAAAGAGCAGTGAGAGCCCCAAGAGGGCAATCAGCAGCCAGTCCTGCGGGTCAGCAACGAGCCACACGCCGCCGGCCAGGGTGGCGACCGCGACCAGAATCGTGATGGGGGCGCCCAACGGAATAACAACGGGGCGCGAGGTCATGAGTTCCTGCAACTTCAAGTAGGTCACGATCGATCCGCTGAATGCAACCGCACCAATGATTACCGTTGCGACGGTGAAAATCAGATACAGCAGATCTGCTTCACCGTGCTCCATGTATTCCACGACCGCAATGAGCGCCGCCGCGCCACCACCAACACCGTTGAACAGCGCCACGAGCTGCGGCATGGCGGTCATTTTTACCTTGCGCGCAGCCACCGCACCAATGACCGAACCAACAGCCAGCGCAATAAGTATGAGAGAAAGATTGAGTAACTCGATACCACTAAAGAACAACACCACCGTGGCGAGCACAGCACCGACGGCACCGAGCAGCACACCGGTTCGCGCTGACTTTGGAGAGGACAAACCCTTCAGCGCCAGAATAAAGAGAACGGCGGCGACTAGATAAGCAAACTGAACCCAGGTTGGTGTGTTCATGCTTCACCACCTTCAGTCGACTTGACAACTTTCTTGGGCTTGAACATTTCCAGCATGCGGTCGGTCACAACAAAGCCACCAACGAGGTTGATCGCACCGAGAAGCACGGCGAGTAGTCCCAGGACGAGCGGGAGAATGTCCTCCGCGGTGCCCGTAACAATAATCGCGCCCATGACCACGATTCCGTGGATCGCATTAGCCCCGGACATGAGCGGCGTGTGTAGTACCGCGGAAACCTTGGAAACAACCTCAAACCCAACGAAAATACTCAGCACAAAAATAGTGAGTAATGCCATGCCGTCCACTAGTTAGCTCCTAACGCTTCACGGGCCACTTCATTGCGCACCTCACCATTAACAACGACCGCGCAGCCAGCCAAAATTTCGTCCTCGAGATCAACCGAGATGGTCGACTCGGAAATCAACAGTGCCGAGAGTGCCAGCACGTTCATGGCGTAGAGCTGGGATGCATGCACCGGCATGGAACTCGCCGCATCTTTGGCACCCCACACGCGCACCTCCCCGATGGCCACGGTCTCCCCGGGTTGGCTTCCTTCAACATTCCCGCCGGTCTCACTCGCCAGGTCCACCACCACGCTGCCCGGGTGCATTGTTTCCACCATCGCACGAGTAACGAGGAGCGGAGCTGCGCGGCCGGGGACCGCGGCCGTGGTGATCACCACGTCAGAGCCCGCTATATATGGTGTGAGAAGTTCCCGCTGCCGAGCGGCGCGATCCTCGGACATTTCCCGGGCGTAACCACCACTGCCTTCGAGTGCATCGAGATCTAGTGTGATGAAGGTGGCGCCCATGGACTTTACTTCGTCGGCGCTGGCCGGACGGACGTCATACGCCGAGACCTTGGCACCCAATCGTTTTGCCGTGGCAATGGCTTGCAATCCAGCAACGCCTGCGCCGAGCACCAACACCTTGGCCGGTTGGATTGTTCCCGCCGCCGTCATGAACAGTGGGAAGAAAGAGGGCAATAACTCGGCCGCCACCAGTGACGCCCGGTAGCCGGTAACCAGGGCTTGCGAGGTGAGCGCATCCATGGACTGTGCACGAGAAATTCGCGGAACCAAATCAAAGGACAATAACGATGCCCCAGCCTGCGCAGCACCGGCAACAGTGACCGTGTCCTGGGCCGGTGACACAAAGGAAATGGCCACGGACTCGCGAGCTAGCCGAGTAGCTCGTTCACCCAGGGGACGAACACTGGCAACAACGTGGGCTCCAGCCGCACCCGAGTCGAAATCGCTGGCGATCTGGGCTCCCGCCTCGACGAATTCCGAGTCCGGGAAATACGCATGCGCACCGGCACCGCTCTCCACATGAACGTCGAATCCATTCTGGGTGAACTTTCGAACAACGGAAGGAACCATGGCAACACGGCGCTCACCGGGGACCACTTCTTTGGGCACAAATAGTTTCACTACAACCCCTTTTGAGGTACTTCAGGTGACCCAAACTCTAGAGGTTTTGTACTCCGCATGTGACACCAATGTCCGAACGTGTCCTACTTCTCATTTGGTCGAACAGGCTCTAACCTGACAGTGTGATGTTCTCCATGTTTGTCCTGTGGTTTGTGGTATTTATCGGAATTGCCCGGAAGTGGCGCTGGACGCCCGCTGTGGCCGTGCTCACATTGATCTGGACACTCGTCCTGCTCAAACTCCACATGACCTCGCCGATCCCGCTGAATTTCTAGGACACTGACAT
>JAIOWY010000077.1:0-7925 GCA_021741845.1 Candidatus Nanopelagicales bacterium | reverse complement strand
TCCCGCTCAGCGAGCAGTTCCAGCACACGAATTCGTGCAGGATGCCCCAGTGTTTTAAAGAAGTCAGCCTTAGCTACGTACAACGGAGTAGGCACAAACACTCCTTACACTCATTTATCACGAATTGAATGATTGTTCAAGTCATCATATACCCATATGAGATGATGCTGACATGGCTGGTCCGCCCCACAAGATTCTGTTGTTCTATGTCTTTCTCCCCCTGCCCGATCCAACGGCGATTGCCCTGTGGCAACGCGAATTATGTGAACGACTCGGCTTGCGTGGGCGGATCATTTCCGCACCGCAGGGCCTGAATGGAACTGTTGGTGGGGACATTGAATCCCTCCTGAGCTACATCAAGGCAACAAAGTCGTATCCAGGCATGCGCGGCATTGACTTTAAATGGTCCGAGGGGCACCGCGACCACTTCCCACGCCTCAGCGTGAAAGTTCGGAGTGAGGTCGTTGCCTTTGGGATACCTGAGGAGATCAAGGTAACTCCCGAGGGAGTGGTCGGTGGTGGTACTCATCTGAAACCAAAGGAACTGCATGAACTATTCGAATCACGCCCTGACGAAGTAGTTTTTTTCGATGGGCGCAACGCCTTTGAATCGAAAATCGGGCGATTCAAAAATGCCATTGTTCCGAACACAAATACAACCCATGATTTTATTCAGGAGATTGAGAGTGGGAAATACGACCATCTCAAAGACTCCCCTATTGTGACGTACTGCACTGGCGGAATCAGGTGTGAAATCTTAACCGCCGCCATGAAGAATCGTGGTTTTACTGACGTCTACCAACTCGATGGCGGCATTGTCAGATACGGCGAGGAATATGGGAATCACGGCCTGTGGGAAGGCAGCTTGTACGTTTTTGACAAACGCATGACTGTTGACTTTGAAAAAGATACGCCGCCCATTGGCCAGTGCGAATACTGCGAAGCTCCGACCAATAACTTCTATAACTGCAACGATCTAGTGTGTCGCACACTCACACTCATGTGCGATACATGTCATGACAGTATCAATTCTGAGACCTGTTTACACGGAGATGGCATTTCGAATAATCGAGATGTGTTATTGGGCAGCTAGCTCCTCCGGACGCGGACAACTACACACGAGATTTCGATCACCAAACGCACCGTCAATGCGCCGCACGGGCGACCAATATTTATTCGATCGAATGCTGTCCACCGGATATGCGGCGACAACTGCTGAATACGGAAGCGCCCCTCCGTCTATCAACATGCTCGCCGTGTGGGGGGCATTTGATAGCGGGTTGTTATCAGATGGCCAGGCGCCATTCTTCACCTGGTCAATCTCAGCCCTAATGGCGATCATGGCCTCACAGAACCGATTGAGCTCGAACAGACTCTCACTCTCCGTTGGCTCTATCATGAGCGTTCCCGCAACCGGGAAACTCATGGTTGGAGCATGAAATCCGTAGTCAATAAGCCGTTTCGCAATATCGTCCACAGACACGCCGGTTTCCTGCGTGATTGGCCGGATGTCGAGTATGCATTCGTGCGCCACAAGTCCTTGTGCTCCCGAGTAGAGGACTGGGTAGTGCTCAGCAAGTCGATGCGCAATGTAGTTAGCCGACAAAATGGCAATCTTGGTTGCATAGAGCAGTCCTTCTGCACCCATCATCCGGATGTACGCCCAGGGGATGGGGAGTATCCCAGCACTGCCCCATGGTGCACCACTAACTGGACCGACTCCCCCGTCGGAAAAACCCATGCCTGTCGGCCCACATTCCGGTCGCAATGGATGGGAGGGAAGAAATGGTGCCAAATGAGCGCGGACACCCACAGGCCCTACACCAGGGCCTCCACCTCCATGCGGAATGCAGAAAGTCTTATGCAGGTTGAGGTGTGAGACATCTGCCCCAAATTTCCCAGGTTGGGCCAAACCAACGAGCGCATTGAGATTAGCTCCGTCCACATAGACCTGTCCCCCGGACTCATGCACCATGGCACAAATCTCGGTGACTGCCGTTTCAAACACCCCATGCGTCGAGGGATACGTGATCATGAGAGCCGCTAATTCCTCACCGTGCTTCGCAATCTTCTCGCGCAGATCCTGAACATCGACATTGCCTTCGTGATCACATGCGACAACAACAACTCGTAGACCAGCCATGACGGCGCTTGCGGCATTGGTTCCATGTGCACTGCTGGGAATCAGACAAACATCTCGATGCGATTCGCCACGCGAATCGTGATACGCCTTAATTGCCAGCAATCCCGCAAATTCACCTTGTGAGCCAGCATTCGGCTGAAGTGACACTGCATCGTATCCAGTAATGGCAACCAGGTCAGACTCCAGTTCATGAATCAATTCCAGATATCCAGAGGCCTGGGACAACGGTGCGAATGGGTGAATGTTGGCAAATTCCGACCACGTGATGGGCTCCATTTCCGTTGTGGCATTGAGCTTCATGGTGCAACTGCCCAGCGGAATCATGGAGCGATCGAGCGCAATGTCTTTGTCGGAGAGCTTGCGCATGTAACGAAGTAAACTCGTCTCACTGTGATGCACATTGAATACTGGGTGCGTCAGGAAACTCGATGTTCTGCGCAATCCCTGTGGCACATCGTTGTAATCACTGGGTGGCATGGCGTCAACTGCTTCTCCACCGAAAGCTGTGACTATCGCGTTGAGGTGACCGAGAGTCGTGGTTTCGTCAATGGCCATGGATACGGATGAATCACTGACCCGACGAATATTGATGCCAGCGTCCAACGCCTTGACAACAAGGGAATCTGCATCCACACCTACTAGCGTCACAGTGTCAAAGAAGGAATGCGTCAGGAGTTGATATCCAGCCGCTGACAGAGAATCCGCAAGTGCGTGGCTCTTCGCGTAAATCTGCTCAGCTATTGATGTCAGGCCCTTGGGCCCGTGATAGGCGGCATACATGCCCGAAATGACAGCCAGCAACACCTGCGCGGTGCAAATATTGCTTGTTGCCTTCTCTCGCCGAATGTGCTGTTCCCGTGTCTGCAGGGCTAATCGATAGGCAGGCTCGCCATCTGCATCGACACTCACTCCCACTAAACGGCCTGGGAGACTTCTTTCAAGACCTGCCCGTACGGACATGAATCCGGCATGGGGGCCTCCAAATCCGAACGGCACACCGAGCCTCTGCGCCGATCCAACGACACAGTCCGCGCCCATTTCACCGGGTGGCTTCAAGAGAGTCAGGCTGAGTAGATCCGTGGTAACAATGGCCAACGCACCACGTTGCTGCGCCTCCGTAATGATCGGCTGAATATCTCGAATCTGACCCAGCGACCCTGGATAAGCCAGAATCACACCGGATATATCTGTGTTAGGAAGTGGACTCCCCCAGGTCCATGACGTGACAGTCACGCCAAGCGGTTTTGCCCTGGTCTGCAGCACAGCGTGTACCTGTGGGTGCACATCCGCGTCAATCACAATGTGTGCTGCCCCTTTGGGACCGTGGCGAAGCGCCAGTGTCATGGCCTCAGCAACCGCTGTGGGCTCATCAAGTAGCGAGGCTCCCGCCACGGGTAGTGCAGTCAAGTCCTCTATCAACGTTTGAAAGTTGATGAGTGCTTCAAGGCGTCCCTGAGAAATTTCAGGCTGGTACGGAGTGTATGAGGTGTACCAAGCAGGATTCTCCAAAATATTTCGCTTGATGACAGCCGGGGTATGTGTGTTGTAGTAACCCATTCCGATCATGGAATGAACAACCGTGTTCATAGCAGCGATACGCCGTGCACGTTCCTGAGCCTCCGGCTCCGTGAGTGCGTCGGGAAGCTGCAAACGTTCCTGTAATCGAATAACGTGTGGGACAACCGAATCAATGAAGGAATCGAGGGAATCAAAACCCAGCTCCGCGATCATGACCGCAACGTCGTGCTCACGGGGGCCAATGTGCCGGCGATCAAATTTTTCCAAAGGTGCTGTTGCCATGGACTCTCCTCGGTGGATAGCGTGCGCTGACCACCCCATCTGTTAACCGGGTTACCCCGACCTGAGAGTTTCACCACTCACGTGGCTTTCACCTTCGGTGCAATCACTTGATTGCTTTTCAGATTTGCCTCTTTAACGCGGTTCTGGCACCTGAGAGTTTGGTGGGGCCTTGCTCCTTCGGCGGCAATCTTTATTGCGCTCTCCCGCGGTAAATCAAACAGCTCGCACATGCTAGCGCATGAAAGGCCGAAGCGCTGCTAGCCCGCAGCCCTTGCAGCGCGGCGCTCAGCGAGTTCGTCGGTGGCGGGAAGGAACACGGTGCCGTCCTCTGGTTGCTCGCCGGGAAGGCTCGCCAAATTTCCTTCAACTTCCTTCCACACGCTGCCAATCGCGATGCCAAAGACTCCTTGGCCACCGCGCACAAGGTCAACAACGTCGTCCGCGCTGGTGCATTCATAAATACTGGCACCGTCGCTCATGATCGTCAGGGCAGATAGATCACTGGGATTCTTGGCACCGAGGTGCTCCACCGCAACCCGAATATTAGGCAGGCTTACACCGGTATCAATCAGTCTTTTCACAATCCGGAGGATGAGAATGTCCCGGAATCCGTAGAGTCGATGCGATCCGGATCCGTGCGCCCCCTGAACTGTGGGAACCACGAGTCCCGTGCGAGCCCAATAATCTAGTTGCCGATAGGTAATACCAGCGGCGGCACACGCGGTTGGACCCCGATAACCCAGGGCGGACGGCACAATGGGTAACTCCCGGTCGTCGAAAAGTGACGTTTGCCCATCAATTCCAACTGAATCAAAGACCTGATTCTCGAACACCCGTGCCTCCTTGTAGTGAGGTCTTGAACTTAGGGAAGCCAGAACCCGAATACTACCCGACACGCCCGGCACGGTGCAGCGGAACTCTCAACCTCTAGATGACGCTCACCCTGGTTGCTCGAAGTCCTCCGGGGAGACACCCTCGAGAAACTCGCGAAACTTCTCCACCTGATCTTCGGGTTCTGCGTTCTCGTCGGTGTCCGATTCGATTCCAATGCTGACTCCGGCCTCATTCATGACGCTTTCAGCGACGAAGAGTGGGGCGCCAGCACGCAGGGCCAGGGCGATCGCATCCGAGGGACGAGCCGCCACCCCATGTTTATTCCCCTGCAGGTCGACGAGGTCAAGAACCGCATAAAAGACGCCATCGGTGAGGTCCGTGATCCGCACACCAGCCACTGTCGAGCCCAACTCTGTCAGGGTGTCCAGGAACAGATCGTGGGTCAAGGGACGGGGTGGAACAACACCCTGTTGGGCGTAGGCAATGGAGGTCGCCTCCACCGCACCTACCCAGATTGGAATGTATCGATCCCCGGCGTCCTCCTGTAGCAGCACAATGGGCGTATTCGAAGGCATCTCCATGCGCACTCCGGCAACGGACACAGCAATCATGAGTTAAGGGTAACCCCCATCAACGTTTTCAGCCACTTCCCGATCGAATTAACTCTGCTCGCAGGAGTGCTGCATGCAGCTGAACGAAGAGGGATGCCAACTCACGTACCGTTTGCTGTGCACGGGCTTTGGAGTCACGATCCCGGGGATGGGAAAAGGGGGTCGCAATTTGCTCAACCAATCCTGACTCTCGGTTAGCGACAACACGAAATGAGCGCAAGTGTCGAGGCTCCACACCAAAGGCAGCTAACTTGTGGGCAATCGTGCAAATCTGCACCGCATCCTCATCAAAATGACCTGCTGGATTAGCAAGAACCAGGCCATCTTTCTCCAGAGCCACGACAATAGCCTCGTCTAGTCCGGTCTCCTGAGCCAATTCGCTCCGTGTGAGTCGGACTCTCCCTGAACCCGGACGAAAGTCATCAGGCCGTACTCCACCAGATCCTGATACCGGGACAGCAATTCCGGCACTCTCTGTTTCCGCCTCGAGCTGGTCCTTAATGACTTTCAGGGGAAGATATTGATCACGTTGCAATGTCAGCACAGCTCGCAACCGTGAGACGTCATGAGTATCAAAACGCCGATAGCCAGAGGTTGACCTGGCTGGTGTTATGAGTCCCTCAGTCTCCAGGAATCGAATTTTACTGATGGACACATCGGGGAAATCCTTTTTGAGCAGGCTTAGCACCTCGCCGATACTCAGCGTGTTTTCATTAGACAGCGACATTATCCCTCAACGCCGACGAGAAAAATGAATCGGAATTTCCCAATCTGAACTTCATCACCACCGCGCAGTTGTTGATCGTCCACGCGCACACGGTTAACGTAGGTGCCATTAAGGCTGCCGACATCCCGGACGCTCCACCCTGCAGATCCATGCCGGAACTCCGCATGGTGGCGACTCACCGTTACGTCGTCAAGAAATACCTCGGCCTCCGGAGAACGTCCAACCACAATCACATCAAGTTCCGGGGACAACGGATATTCGGTACCTTCACCCGGCCCCCTATGCACAACCAACATGGCCGATCCTGATGGCAGATCTCGATGCACGCCTGTGCTCATGACCACAGGGCCGGTTCCGGTCTGAATAATGACGGACGTGATGGCTCCTGTGTGCTCCATGGCGGTGTCCGCTAGGTCAACCGGAGCCCCACATGATGAGCAGAAACGATCACCCGGGGTGACCTCATTGGAACAAACCAAACACACCATGACAGCCCTAAACCTGCTCGGTTAAAGCCATGTACTCGGCCGCCGACAGCAACCCATCTATCTGCGACGGGTTGCTCGGCTCAATCTCCACCATCCAGCCATCCGAATATGGTGATGAATTGATCACCTCAGGATTGGAATCTAATTCGGGATTGATGGAAACAACGTCGCCGTCGATGGGGGCATAAATATCGCTAACACTCTTGGTTGATTCCACCTCTCCGCACACACTCCCCGCGCTGAGGCTCTCCCCTATTGCGGGCAGAGAGACGTAGACAATATCGCCGAGCGACTCTTGGGCATAGTGCGTAATGCCAAACCGAACATTCCCCGAATCCGTGAGCCGGACCCACTCGTGCTCTGATGTGTACGACAGTTCGTCAGGTGTCATGTGCCTAGCCTATCTGGACGCAGCGTGATCTCTCAGCATGTTACGTGCAGTCTGAACGTACCGGATTCCAGCCCACCAGTACAGATAGGTACCCCACAGAGCGAACCCCCAAGCCAGGGCGCCGAATGCACTCCCCACGAAGCCATTGGTGCTGCTGAGAAGGAACAGCGGAAAGCCCCACAGCAGGGCAAATGTGCCGGCTTTGCCTACATAGGTCACCGGGAGTGCCGCACGATTCAATGCGCGAAGAGTGGGGACGGTGAGCAGCAGCAGGAGATCCCTGGCAAGGATGATTACCACAAGCCACCATGGGATGAAATCTCGCAGAGCCAAACCCGCGATGGTGGCCAGGATGTAGAGGCGATCGACAAGTGGATCGAGTAACTCCCCCAGCCTGCTTTGTTGATTAAGCCGGCGCGCCAGGTATCCGTCGATCCAGTCCGTAGCTCCGGCAATGACCAGAACTAAGAACGCAACAACATCTGCCTGCTGAACAAGAACGAGCCACAGGAAAAGTGGTATTCCGGCGAGGCGAACCAGACTCACAGCATTAGGAAGCGTGAGGACGCGCCACGGACGGGTGTCCTCTGGGCTCGGGGTCAACTTTCTGCTCCATCATTAGTTGATAATGCCTTCTGGCGGCGAGAGCGAGATAACACGAGGAGTGTTATGCCGGCGCCGAGGAAAACGATGCCTGCGGCCCCAGCGATTCTAAATATCATGACCGCCTGAGGGAAAGTCACAACACCGCTGATGGCTAATTCCTGGATATCCAACGCCTGCACAGGGTCACGTGTGTTGATGACGATACTTGTGCCCCTCAAAGCCTCGATAGGAAAATAGAGCACGTTGCCTTCTGATTCAACGAGAGTGTCTGGCAAGTCGGAAACGTTGAGAAACGCATCCCCCGACGTGATCAGCGTGATCAATG
>JAIOWY010000076.1:0-7946 GCA_021741845.1 Candidatus Nanopelagicales bacterium | reverse complement strand
TAGACTGAACTATGCGTAGATTGGTGTGGGTATCACTCGGTGCCACGGGCGGAATTCTTGCCTATCGCAAGGCTCAGGATCTCCTCGAGAGTGCCAAAGAAAAAGGAATGTTGCTGACCATCTCCGACACATCGGCGTCCTTGCGTGGACTGGCGCAGGGCGCCTCCGAGCAGATCACTAAATTCCGAGAGAATTCAACGCCACCTCGAGCCATGACCGGTTCCGCTGCGTCAGCGGTGCGGGATCGCGCGGAACAGTGATCTTGTTTGCCCTATCGTGTCTAAGTAACGTTTATTGACTAGCCTTGACTAGCAGAGTTTTTCAACCACCTAGTACAGAAGAAAATAAGGGAGAGATTCATGGATTCCGCCGAGATCAGAACGCGATTTTTGACGTTCTTTGCAGAGCGAGGCCATGAAATTGTGCCGTCAGCGTCACTACTTCTCGACGACCCGACACTTCTTTTTGTGAATGCGGGAATGGTGCCATTTAAACCGTACTTCCTGGGAGAAGCACCCCCTCCCTACCCGCGGGCAACAAGTGTTCAAAAAGTCGTCCGCACACTAGATATTGAGGAAGTAGGCAAGACAACTCGTCACGCATCCTTTTTCCAAATGGCGGGGAATTTCTCCTTTGGTGACTACTTCAAAGAGACGGCCATTCCGCTGGCTTGGGAACTCCTAACAACGCCAATTGCGCAGGGTGGATATGGGTTTGCACCTGAGAAGCTGTGGGTGACCGTCTATGAAGATGACGATCAGGCGGAACAAATCTGGCATGAGGTGGTGGGGGTCCCCTCTGAACGCATCCAACGACGCGGAATGTTGGACAATTATTGGTCCATGGGCGTCCCCGGTCCTTGTGGTCCCTGTTCGGAAATTTATTACGACCGCGGACCGGACTACGGTGATGAAGGTGGTCCTATCGCCGACGAAAACCGGTATCTCGAAGTATGGAACCTAGTGTTCATGCAATTTGCCCGAGGCGAAGGTCCAGGCAAAGAGGGCTACCCGATACTCGGCGAATTGCCCGCCAAGAACATTGATACCGGCATGGGATTAGAGCGCATGGCTGCGATCCTGCAAGGAGTCGACAATATTTATGAAATCGACACCACGCGAGGGATTCTTGACACAGCATGCGCTATTACGGGAGTGACGTATGGGGAGAGCGAAGAGAAAGACATTCTGCTGCGAGTAATTGCCGACCATTCGCGAACCTGTGTGTTCTTGATCTCCGACGGAGTTGTTCCTGGCAATGAGGGTCGCGGATACGTTTTGCGGCGTCTCATGCGCCGCGTTATTCGCAATATGCGCATCCTCGGAGCTGACCAGCCATCCATGCCGCAGCTTGCTGAATCCTCCATCGACGTCATGGCGCCGCAATACCCGGAGTTAAATGATGCGCGCCATCGCATCGTGAGCGTGGTGACGGCTGAGGAACTCTCCTTCCGGCAGACTTTGACAACCGGATCACAACTTTTCGAACAGGCGGCGGAACAAACACGCCAATCTGGTTCAACATTGCTCTCTGGCGACAAGGCATTCGCCCTGCACGACACGTATGGGTTCCCCATTGACCTCACCATGGAGATGGCCGCTGAGGCGGGTCTCACCGTTGATCGCGAGGAATTCACTCGGCTCATGACTGAGCAGCGTCGTCGGGCCAAGGCAGATTCCGTTGCGCGGAAAAGCGACTTTGCTGCAACGACGGCCTATAAGGACATCTTGACGGCCGGTGGTTTGAATGATTTCTTGGGTTACTCCGAAACGGTGACGGAAGCAACCATCACCGGGCTGGTTGTTGACGGTGATGCATGCCCAGCCATTTCTGTCGGTGACCACGCGGAGATCATCCTGAATAGAACGCCTTTTTATGCCGAGTCCGGCGGTCAGCTCGGGGACCACGGTGTCATTAGTGATTCCTCGGGCGCAGTTTTCTCGGTGACTGACGTGCAGTCGCCGGTCCCTGGACTTTTCCTGCATCGAGGGGAAGTGACCGCCGGTGAATTTACCGTTGGCCAGGCGGTAACAGGCCGGGTAGATGTTGAGCGTCGAAAAGCGATTTCACGGGCGCACACAGCCACACACATGGTGCATCGGGCCTTTCGCGAACGACTGGGGGAGACAGCGACCCAAATGGGTTCGGAAAATTCCCCTGGTCGATTTCGATTTGATTTCCCAAGCCCTGAGCCGGTTTCCGCCCAGGTATTGCGGGACGTTGAGCAATATGTCAATGCCATGCTGATAGAGGATCTTGAAGTCAGCGCTGCGGTCATGTCCCAGCAAGAGGCACACTCCATGGGTGCCATGGCGCTATTCGGCGAAAAATATGGCGCTGAAGTTCGAGTAATTTCCGTGGGTGATTGGGCACATGAACTCTGCGGTGGAACGCATGCTCAGCGGTCAGGACAGCTCGGACTCGTGACATTCCTCAGCGAAGGCTCTGTCGGGGCCGGAGTCCGACGTGTTGAAGCTTTAGTCGGTGCAGACGCCTACCGATTTATGGCAAATGAGCATGTCCTTGTCAATCAGCTGACCGAACTACTCAAAGTGCCCAGCGAACACCTAGTCGGCCGTATCGAGAAAACTCTGACCAGTCTTAAGGATGCCGAGCGAGCTATTTCACACCATAAGCGGGCCGCTTTGCTCAGCGATTTTGCGTCAATTGTGGGAGAACCGGAGAAAGTGGAGGGGCTGACTCTGTGGATGTTTACTGCTCCTAGTGGGTTGACCGCACAGGATCTCCGGGAGTTAACATCCACTATACTCAAGAAAACATCCGACCCCGCCGTGTGCTTAGCCTTTGCGCTCGAGGACTCTAAAGTTCTGACCGTGTCTGGTGCTAATCAAGCGGCAATTGACGCTGGTGCGTCCGCCCAGAATATTCTCGCCACGGCTCTCCTTGAACTCGAAGGGAAGGGTGGAGGAAAGGCTGAGTTTGCTCAGGGTTCCGGCACCAACATAACGGGCATTGATGCCGCTATGAAGCGTGTACGCGCCCAGCTGCAGGGACTGTAACGGGTGGGGGTTCGGGTCGCTTTCGACGTCGGTTCAGTTCGCATTGGCGTCGCTGTATCGGATCCATCAGGGATACTGGCAAGCCCACAGCCGGCTATAGCTGCCGGCGAAAATTCGGTACAACAGGCAGCCGATCTGATCGCCGAACTCAACGCTAGTGAAGTTGTTATCGGTTTGCCCAGGACCCTTCGCGGTGGTGAAAGCACTTCTACGGAATTAGCTCGCACCTGGGCATGTCATGTTGAAGCGGCCATCGACATTCCAGTTATTCTCGTAGATGAACGACTGACCACTGTGCAGGCTCAGAGTGCCTTTATTCAGACTGGACAGAAAACAAAAAAGACCAAGGGAAAGATCGATAGCGCAGCGGCAGCCGTGATCCTTCAGAGTTACTTGGATGGACTCGGGCGGTAGTACCGCGCTGACGTGATGTGAGGGAGGGATTGCAGCAAATGTCCACACTAGATGACATGTTCACTGCTGATCCGTTGCCACCATCGCGTCACACCAAGACGTGGGGCCGACGAACCATGGTGGTGCTCCTTGTGGCTGGAGTCATTGCTGTACTAGCTGGAGCATTCGTCGCCCTGTCAGGGGGCTCTGAGTCGAATGATTTTGTGGGAGAAGGAACAGGTGAAGTCACCATTGTGGTTTCTCGTGGGCAAAGCCTCACAGCCATCGGTGCGACTCTGGTAGCCGCGGGGGTAGTGAAATCAGTTGAACCATTTATTGCCGCGACCGAGATGAACCCTGATAGTTCAACACTGGGACCTGGTCGGTACACACTACGGGAAAACATGAGTGGTGTTGCGGCGCTAAATCTCATGCTGGATCCAGTTTCCCGGACTAATTCGCGATTAGTCCTGCCGGAGGGTTTGCGCCTCGATCAGACTTTGACCCTAGCGTCGGAGGCTACGGACATTCCCATCGGTGAGTTTGACGAGGCAGTAAATAATCCCGAGCAATTGAGTTTGCCTGAATGGGCTAATTCGAGGCCTGAAGGATTAATGTTTCCGGCCACCTACGATTTAGCGGGAGACGAAAGTGCGGTGGGCCTGCTCAATTCCTTCGTTAAGCGTTTCAATCAAAGTGCAGCGAACGTGCAGTTGGAGCAAAGGTCGGCCGAACTGGGGTACAGCCCCTATGAAGTACTTATCGTCGCTTCGCTCCTCCAAGCGGAATTACTACCGGAGGATTTCGCCAAGGGAGCAGCAGTCATCTACAACCGACTTGAGGCGGACATGCCGCTGCAGTTCGACTCAACGGTGTCCTATGCCCTAGGTATAGCAGAACTGCAGTTGTCGGCAGAGCAATTGGAGACAGATTCCCCGTACAACACCTATCGAGTTACTGGTCTCCCACCTACCCCGATCAATTCTCCTGGTGAGGCGGCGCTCGAGGCGGCGTTATCTCCGGCCAAGGGTAAGTGGTTGTATTTCGTGGCGGTGAATCCCGATACTCGGGAGACTAAATTTGCCAAGAACTACGACAGATTCCTGAAACTCAAAGAGGAATATCGCCAGTTCCTCGAGGCAAATGGATTTAGAGACAGTGGCTCTTCAGGCTGCGGTACTTGGCCACCCCATTAGTCATTCCCTATCGCCCGTTCTACACAGTGCGGCAATCGCTGCGTTGGGCATCAACTGTGAATATTCGGCTATTGACGTCACTGAATCAACTCTCGGTGCGTTCTTGGAACAGCTGGGTAACAATTGGGTTGGGCTCTCGCTCACCATGCCGCTGAAGAATAAGGTTTTGGAGTTCATCGGCCCGCGGGATCACCTCGTGGAATCAACTCAGGTGGCCAACACGGTCTATCGAAACCTCGATGGAGACTGGGCTCTTGCTAATACCGATGTATTCGGACTGGTTACTGCTGTTCAACAGGCCGGAGTAGAGGCGCCTCGGCATGTTGTGATTTTAGGATCCGGTTCAACAGCACGTTCGGCCGTTCAAGCTGCTGCTGAATTAGGTGCCGTCTATGTTGACATCAGAGCTCGAAATCAGCGCGACCGAGAAGCACTTGTAGTCCAGTCTGAATCGGTAGGCATGCATGCCCACCAATCAGATCTGAGCCTGACCGGATTGACGGATGTGGATTTAGTGATCTCAACGCTGCCCAATGGCGTTGATATTGGCACCATCAGTGCCATGATCCCGGCCACGGGTGCCGCACTCTTAGATGTTGCGTACTCTCCATGGCCGAGCTCGTTGGCCCGGCAGTGGCCACATGATCGAGTGATCAGTGGCCTGGACATGCTGTTGTGGCAGGCAACCCGGCAATCCGTCCTGTTCTATGGCGGAGAAGCACCAGTTGACCAGA
This sequence comes from Candidatus Nanopelagicales bacterium, assembly GCA_021741845.1. Taxonomy (GTDB): domain Bacteria; phylum Actinomycetota; class Actinomycetes; order S36-B12; family S36-B12; genus UBA4592. The sequence goes on along the minus strand of JAIOWY010000076.1, from coordinate 2,603 downwards.
TGCGGCGTGCCCTGTTCATGGAAGAGAGAGATATCCACAGTTCGTAGATAGCTTCTTGCGGTTCGGTAGCAAAGCGGGACATTCTCAGCAGGTGGATCGCCTCGCGGAACTAGTCGGAATGCTGGCGTGGATGAGCTTTGTAGTCACCGGTGCCTATCTCACTCGGATAGACATGAAGGAACACCGATTACCGAACATCATCGTGCTGAGTGCAGGAGGCGGAGGCGTCCTGAGCATTGCTCTGTACTCGGCATTAACACAATCGTGGGGCGCATTTGGTCGAGCTGTTCTGGCCGCAGTAATCAATATGGTGATCTTCTTGAGTATCTCCGTCCTGGGTGGCATGGGAATGGGTGATGTTAAGTACGCGGCAGTCACGGGGCTCTATCTCGGTTGGTTGGGATGGGAGTATTTGTGGTGGGGCAGTTTCCTGGCATTTGCCGCTGCCGGCGCTCTGGCCGTGGTCCACATTCTCAGGCGTCGCACCCGAACGGCGATTGCTTTCGGGCCCTTTATGTTCGGCGGCGTTATTGCCGGTTCGCTGCTGTCTGCGGCCGCCTAGTTTGACCCCCGAGTTTGACCCCCGCGCGCGGTTCTGAGTGCGGCGACACAGCCGTGGAATCACCTTCTGACAGGATAGGGGCATGGTTGAACGCATGCGGTGGCTCACGGCGGGGGAATCGCACGGTCCGGCGCTGACGGCCATCCTGGAGGGAATTCCCGCGGATGTGGAACTCACCACAGCCGACATTGACCGGGAGCTTGCCCGACGCCGACTCGGTGTGGGTCGTGGTGCCCGAATGAAATTTGAACAGGACAAGGTCACCATCAAGGGTGGTGTGCGCCACGGTCGGACACTGGGAGGTCCGATTGCCATTGATGTGGCCAACTCCGAATGGCCCAAATGGGAAAAAATTATGAGTGCGGATCCCGTAGATCCGGCCGAGATCGCCGATTTGGCCCGAAACGCTCCACTTACCCGTCCTCGACCCGGTCACGCCGACATGGTTGGGATGCAAAAATATGGATTTTCTGACGCACGTCCCATACTGGAACGCGCCAGTGCTCGGGAGACAGCAGCACGCGTGGCCCTCGGAGCTGTGGCGCGCCAGTTCCTGAACCAAGTTGCTGGAATAGATCTCGTCAGTCATGTTGTGCGCATTGGTGCCGCTACATCGAGTGGCGGCGCACTCCCCACGGATCGGGATGCTATTGATAGCAATCCGGTACGGTGCTTAGATCCGGTCGCTGCCGCCTTGATGGAAGAAGAAATAACATCTGCGCATCGAGATGGTGACACATTGGGTGGCGTCGTGGAAGTGGTTGCTACCGGGTTGCCGCCAGGGTTGGGCAGTCACACGCATTGGGACAGGCGTTTAGATTCACGGCTTGCGGCTGCGCTCATGGGTATTCAAGCCATCAAGGGTGTGGAAGTGGGCGACGGATTTCATTTGGCGGAAATTCGTGGGTCAGCCGCACAGGACGAAATATTCCCGGGTAACAACGGGGGAGTGTCCCGGACATCTGGCAAATCTGGCGGCACGGAGGGCGGCATGAGCACGGGGGAGATCCTCCGAGTGCGAGCCGCCATGAAACCTATTTCCACAATCCCTAAAGCTTTGCGCACCATTGATACAGCCACCGGTGAGGAAGCGGTCGCGATCAATCAACGCTCCGATGTTTGTGCGGTGCCTGCAGCCGGTGTTGTTGCTGAAGCCATGGTTGCGCTTGTTTTAGCCGAAGTAATTTTGGAAAAGTTTGGTGGAGATTCACTGACTGAGTGTCGTCGGAATATCACTCAATACCTCGAGGCTCTGGCAATTCCTGTCTCACCGGGTACATAGCTCATGCCGTCACTTGTCCTGATTGGGGCACCAGGAGCGGGGAAGTCCACTATAGGAAAACTTCTAGCGGAATCGGTTGACTGCGACTTTGTAGATACAGATATCGCGATCGAAGAGAGCGAAGGGCGGAGTATTTCCGATATTTTCCTGAATGACGGTGAAGCCTACTTTCGTGAGGTGGAACAGAAGTCTGTTCATGAAACATTGCAGCGAGCAGACGGACAGGACATGGTGGTGTCGCTGGGGGGTGGTTCGATTCTGTCGCCACAGACGCGAGAGGAACTGGGCGGGCTTCGTGTTGCATGGCTTCAGGTATCAATATCTGATGCCATGAAACGTGTTGGTATGAATCAATCCCGGCCCTTGCTCCTGGGGAATGTGCGAGCAAACATGATCACGCTCCTCGCAGAGAGAACACCGCTGTATGAATCGGTTGCGGATGTGGTTATTGACACATCGACTCATTCAGTGGACGACTGCGTGCGCGAGCTCCAGCCATTGCTTACGGAGAAAGGTGGCGTCGCATGATCCATCGCATCGGTGTCTCAGCTGAGATTGACTACACGGTTCTTATTGGCAGAGGTCTATTGGCTGAACTTGTTGCCACAACCCATCACAGCATGCGCGTGGCTGTTATTCATCCGAGTGCTTTGCGTCAGTCCGCTGAATTGATCCAGAGCGAACTCGAAGATGCTGGGAAAATCGTTATTCTCATTGAAGTCCCCGAGGCGGAGGATTCAAAAACTGCGGCGGTGGTGG
>JAIOWY010000075.1:0-8095 GCA_021741845.1 Candidatus Nanopelagicales bacterium | reverse complement strand
ATCACTCCACGGGGTTAAGTCTCCCGTTGTGGGTCGAGGGCAGCCGAGGTCCGTGTGCAATTCCTTATGAATATTGACCAGACTCCGCGGCGGGGCGATCCCCGGTGCCACCGAGAAGGACAAACCCACGGCGTGGCCGGGCGTGGGGTACGGGTCTTGACCAATAATCACAACGCGCACTGACGTCATGGGCTGGGTAAATGCGCGCAAAATATGTTCACCTGCAGGTAGCCAGGGGCGCCCGGCGGAATTCTCATCGCTGAGGAATTGTCCAATCCGGCGCAGATTTTCACGTTGGGAGTCCAGCGCGTCAATCCAGGTGGGATCAACAAGCTGCTCCAGCGGGCGTGGCACGGTGTCACACTAATCCGCGTCATTCAGAACCCATGCGTCCCATGCTGCCCGCGAGGTGGATTCGGGTTAGGGTGAGTATGCCAACACGTCAGGAGGTGGAGCACATGCTGTGGTTGTGGGGAATTATTGCCGCAGCAGCCCTGGGCGTGGAGTTACTCACCGGGACGTTGTATTTCGCCCTCGTGGGTGTTGGTGCCGCGGCGGGTCTTGGCGTGGCAGCACTTGGGGGCCCTGTCGCTGTGCAGGTAGCCACAGTCGCTGGCGTGTCCCTAGCGGGGATCCTTTTTGTTCGTCCCTTTGCCCTGCGCCACGTAGCCCGTACGCCAGCGCTATCGCGCACGGGTGTCGATGCCCTGCCGGGAGCTGAGGCCCTCGCGGTCACAGAGATCACCGCGCGGTCCGGCCAAGTTCGACTCAAGGGCGAGGTGTGGAGTGCCCGACTTGATGGCGATCTCACCGATGTGCCCGTGCAGTCCGGTGCTCGTGTTTCTGTATCTCGAATTGACGGAGCAACCGCTCTCGTTTTCCCCCTGGACTAGTGAACTGAAGGAGACACCATGGACGTAATCGGCCTCGTTGTTGGCATTGTGGTCGGACTAGGGATCGTTTTATTGCTGCTGTCCCGCACCATTGTGATTGTGAATCAAGCCAGCACAGCGATTGTTGAACGGCTGGGTCGCTATCAAAGGACGCTCACTCCCGGTCTGACAATTCTGGTCCCTTTTATCGACCGCATTCGTGATCGAGTTGACATGCGCGAACAGGTAGCTTCTTTTCCGCCGCAGCCCGTGATCACTGAGGACAACCTCGTTGTGTCGATTGACACTGTCGTGTACTTCCAAGTGACCGACCCCAAGGCAGCCACCTACGAGATTTCTAGCTTCCTTGTCGGGATTGAGCAATTGACAGTGACAACTTTGCGCAACGTCATTGGTTCCATGGACCTTGAAGCAACGCTGACCTCCCGGGACTCCATCAATGGTCAGTTGAGAGGGGTATTGGATGAAGCCACGGGGCGCTGGGGGATTCGGGTCAATCGGGTTGAGCTCAAGGCCATTGATCCGCCGCACTCGGTTCAGGAGTCCATGGAGAAGCAACTCAAGGCAGAGCGCGAGCGACGCGCAGCAATTCTGACCGCTGAAGGCCAAAAGCAAAGCGCGATTCTGTTGGCTGAAGGTGAGAAGCAGAGCGCCATTTTGACAGCAGAAGGATTTGCGCAGTCCGAGGTTGTGCGCGCAGAAGCAGAAGCCCGTGCCGAAGTAATTCGCTCTGAAGGTGAAGCCACAGCTCTAGAGAAGGTTTATGCGGCTATTCATGAAGCGAATCCCACCGCGGCGGCCCTGGCCCATCGGTACTTGGAAACACTTCCCGGTATTGCTCAGGGTGATGCCAATAAAGTGTGGGTTATTCCCAGTGAATTAACCGGTGCCATGGAAACCCTGAAAAAGGGATTTACCAAAGAGTAGCTAGCGCGATGCAAGGAAAACAACGAACACGGCGGCGATAGCGAGACCAATAACAATATTGCGCCACCTGTGTGAAGGCTGATCAGGTGCTCGTTGGCTCTCTATCTGTGAGAGTTGATCGTTGTGACTGATGGCGTTGTCCATCATGTCCTTGGCCTGCTCAAACATGTTGTGAGCATATAGGTAGGTGGTTGTGCCCACACGCTTTCCGGTACAAGTGAACAGTCCCTAGCCGTGAGCGGGCTTGCTGACCCTGTGCTGTGCTGTGATGATGGTGCGGTGACGAATCGATTAGTGCATTCATCCAGTCCCTATCTCCTGCAGCATGCGAATAACCCTGTGCATTGGTGGGAGTGGAGCCCTGAGGCATTCGCGGAAGCGACGGAACGGAATGTCCCGATCTTTCTGAGCGTGGGTTATTCAGCGTGCCACTGGTGCCATGTCATGGCTCACGAATCCTTTGAGAACGAGGAGATCGCGCGATATCTCAATGACAACTTTGTCAGCATCAAAGTTGATCGGGAGGAGCGGCCCGATATTGACTCGGTGTACATGGAAGCAACTGTGGCCATGACCGGACACGGTGGCTGGCCCATGTCGGTATTCATGGATTCGGACGGTAAGCCTTTTTATGCCGGCACATATTTTCCGCCGGAGCCACGCCACGGATCAGCAAGTTTTGGACAACTTCTGGTGTCCATATCCGAGACGTGGAAGCAGCGCCCGACCGAAGTGAAAGCGGCCGGCCAAAGAATTATCGATGCACTGAATAGATCCCGCACGTCTTCCTCGGCAACGGATATTGCATCCCTGTCTCCTGAGCAGGTAACGGGGATCATGCGCCAGGCGGTGGAGGCGCTGGAAGGGAGCTTTGACCCCGTGCAGGGTGGTTTCGGAGGCGCACCGAAGTTTCCACCGTCCATGGTGCTGGAGTTCCTACTCCGCATGTCCTTGGATGCTGAAGTTGGTGAACGCGCATTGCTCATGGCGGAGACAACACTGTCGGCCATGGCCCGCGGTGGTATCTACGATCAACTGCGCGGCGGCTTTGCACGATACAGCGTGGACGCGCAGTGGATTGTTCCCCACTTCGAAAAGATGTTGTACGACAATGCGTTGTTGATTCGGGTGTACGCGCACTGGTGGCGTTTGACAGGTAATCCATTGGCCGAGCGCGTTGTGCGCGAGAGCATTGAGTTTCTTTTGCGGGAACTGCAGACCGAGCAGGGTGCCTTCGCGTCTGCACTTGATGCAGATAGTGATGGGGTTGAGGGCAAGTTCTACGCCTGGTCGCCCGAGGATTTACACCGAGTTCTCCCAACTCAGGAAGTGGAGCACATTGCTCGACTGTTGTCCGTAACGCCGAATGGGACATTCGAGCACGGAACATCAACACTGCGCCTACTGACTGATCCAGCGGATTGGTCGCACTGGCTATCTGTTCGCGAACAGCTCGTGGCAGAGCAGGACACGCGGGTTCGTCCAGGCAGGGACGACAAAGTGGTGGCCTCGTGGAATGGACTGGCCATTGCGGCGCTGGCGGAATCCGGCGCGATTTTTGACCGTGAGGACTGGATTGACAGTGCGCGGTCAATTGCAGAGCACATGCTGGCTGTTCACTACGGTGCACATAGTCGGGCAGATGCCCTGGCGCGGACATCCCTGCACGGACAAGTGGGGCGTCACGCGGGTGTATTAGATGACTACGCCAACATGGCGGAAGGACTGATTTCCCTCTATGAAGTAACAGGTGAGCCGTCCTGGCTGGATACGGCGCGGGAATTGGTGAATTCCGCGGTGACACATTTTGCCGATCCCGAGGGTGGTTTTTTTGATACGGCCAATGACGCGGAATCACTCGTGCGCCGACCCCGTGATTTCAGTGACAATGCGGAACCATCCGGGTGGTTCGCACTCGCCAATGCGCTGGTCCGGTTGTCGGCCATGCAGGGCCCCGATAGCGAGACATGGCGCAGGGAGGCCGAACGTGCACTCGGTGTTCTCGTTGAGTTCGCTCCTCGCGCGCCACGTGCGGTGGGCTGGGGTCTGGTAGCACTCTGGGCGCTGGCCCAGGGACCTTATGAGGTCGCTATTTCCGGTGACCAGGCAGAGGAGTATGCCCGCATAGCCATTCGATCTCCACTAGCGGCGGAAGTTCACTGGGCTACGGGGAATCCACCGGGTGCCCAAGTGTGTCGTGGATCAGTCTGTGAATTTCCCACCACGCAGCCGGCGCAGTTGGCCGAATTTTTGAGGGTGCGCCTGATGTAGCCACGATCGACCTTCCGGGGGAGTAATCTCGGTTACGCCCAGGTAGACACGTGGGTAAATTGGGCACGGAATGAGAGGCGGATCGTGGGAATCAAGGATCTGGTGTACGGCGTCTACGAACGCCAGCTCGCCGCTCAGATCCCCCAGGAGCGCATTCCCCGACATGTTGGTGTGATCCTCGACGGAAATCGTCGGTGGGCGAGCGCCCAGGGTTCCACCTCTGCCCACGGGCACCAAGCAGGTGCCAACAAAATCGTGGACTTTCTTGGGTGGTGCGACGAAGCCGGAGTCGAGGTGGTCACACTCTGGCTCCTGTCCACCGACAACCTGACCCGGCCCGAAACCGAACTCGACCAACTCATGACCATTATTGAATCCACAGTGAACAACCTTGTTTCCCAGGGCCGGTGGAGATTGCACCCCGTTGGAGCTTTGGACTTGCTTCCCGCGCACACGGCAGCCACTCTCAAAGAAGCAGAAGAAGCAACCGCATTCATTGATGGCTCGCTCGTCAATATTGCCGTTGGCTACGGCGGTCGCCGGGAAGTGGTGGATGCGGTTAAGTCACTACTCGCTGACCATGCAACGCAAGGAACAACGTTAGATGAACTTGCTCAAGTGATCGACGTGGAGCACATTGCTGAACATCTGTACACCAAGGGGCAGCCCGATCCTGACCTGGTGATTCGAACCTCCGGGGAGCAGCGCCTCTCCGGTTTCTTGCTCTGGCAAAGTGCGCATTCGGAGTTCTATTTCTGTGAAGCGTTCTGGCCGGATTTCCGTCACGTTGACTTCCTGCGCGCAGTGCGTGCGTACGCCGAACGAAATCGTCGATACGGAGCATGACCACTCCCGCCGAAAGCGTCATGGATGTCAACGCTGATAACTCACTTCGCTACCCGCGCTCCATGATCTTGATCCTCGCTGGGATTGCCGGTGCCATGGATGCAGTGGACTTTCGTTTCTACGGCGTGTTTACCGCTAACCAGGCCGGAAACTTGGTGCTCATGTGGGAGCGGTTGGCAGCGGACCCCGGTGCCGCGGCGCTATCCGTTTTTTCACTCGTTGGGTGTGCCATTGGTATTGCCGCGGTGATTGCCATTCGGTTTTATGTCCCCTTCTTTGCCACATCTCGTGGTTCCCGAGTGCTGCTGTACTGTGCGGCGGCACTGTTGTCGGTGACCGCGTTGGCTGGTGCGAGCCTGGCGCAGCCGCTGCGAGAGTTAACATCAGGTGAACTTCAGATTGGCTCTGGGCCGTGGTGGGCGGGTGCTGCTTCCACGAGCTCCTCGGCCATGGCGTTGGCCGTTTTGGGCACGATTTTTGTCATGGTGGGTTCAACAAGGGCGCAGATAATCGCTGGTACTGGGCCGTATCTCGACAGTGTCCGCTTTTCCACCGCAGCTCTATTAACGCGCAATCCGGATTGGTTGCAGAGGTTTCGGTCGGTCGCCTGGTTTCCCGTTGCATGGACGCTAGGGGCGGCCTTCGCTTCGCTCGTTCCCCTGAATCGTGGTGTCATTGCCATGTTCTGCGCGACCATAGTCGTGGTGATCGCACTGCGTTCGCGGCGTGTCGAATCGACGGCATAAGCCACACCGCGCCTAGCGTGTGACTTACCGATTCGTTGTAGCTCATCCGGCTCTCGAAACACCGGGTGGGCAGTGAAGGAGAGAATGCGTGCCTGACTCCCGCCGGACCTATGTTCTTGACACATCTGTCCTCTTGTCAGACCCGAAAGCGCTGCTGCGATTCCACGAACATGATGTGGTGTTGCCTGTTGTTGTGGTGACCGAGCTGGAAGGCAAGCGAAGCCACCCGGAGTTGGGTTACTTTGCTCGGCAAGCCCTTCGATTACTCGATGACCTCCGGGTGGAACATGGTCGCCTGGATGCGCCTATTCCATTAGGTGAGTCGGGCGGAACCCTGCGCATTGAACTGAATCACACCAATGTTGAGGTATTGCCGCACGGGCTCCGCCTAGGCGACAACGACACCAGGATCTTGGCGCTCGCAAAGAACCTTGCTGAAGAAGGCTGCGACGTTGTCCTGGTCAGTAAAGACTTACCCATGCGCGTCAAAGCCAGTTCCGTTGGCCTGACAGCAGAGGAGTATCGAGCCGAGCTGGTGATTGAGTCTGGTTACACCGGCATGGCTGAGGTGGACATGAACGTGGCCGATCTCGATGCGCTCTACGAAGAAGGTGTTATTGAGCACGATGCTGGTTTTGATTACCCCACCCACTGCGGTCTGGTGCTACTCAGTGATCGCGGGAGCGCCCTGGGTCGAGTAACGCCGGATAAAAAAGTTCGACTTGTCCGTGGTGATCGGGAGGCATTTGGTTTGCATGGGCGCAGTGCTGAGCAGCGTATTGCCCTCGATATTTTATTGGACCCTGAGATCGGCATTGTGTCCCTTGGTGGTCGCGCCGGAACGGGTAAGAGTGCCCTCGCACTCTGCGCCGGTTTGGAATCGGTCATGGAGCGGCGGGCTCACCGCAAAGTGATTGTCTTCCGACCGCTCTACGCGGTTGGCGGTCAGGAACTGGGATATTTACCAGGGTCGGAAAACGAAAAAATGTCGCCATGGGGCCAGGCGGTTTACGACACTCTTGGCGCTATCGCCACTCAGGAAGTAGTGGACGAAATAACCGATCGGGGCATGCTGGAGGTACTTCCCCTGACCCATATTCGTGGCCGAAGCTTGCATGACGCCTTTGTTATTGTCGAGGAAGCCCAGTCACTCGAGCGCAATGTTTTGCTGACCGTTCTCTCGCGCATTGGCACTGATTCCCGGGTCGTGCTCACCCATGACATTGCCCAACGGGACAACCTGCGCGTCGGGCGCTTTGATGGGGTGGTGGCCGTGGTGGAGAAGCTCAAGGGGCATCCGCTCTTTGCCCACGTCACCCTGACGCGCAGTGAACGATCCGATATTGCCGCTCTGGTGACCGACCTGTTAGAAGACGGAATCGGGTAGTCACCGGGAACACATGCTGTGATCTAGGTCACAATTAACGGGTGCTGCACCGTGGAATCGGGCGATCGTGACCTGTACCACCATGTCTGCATGTGACAAATTCGTGACTTTGAGGCACCGTAGGACGGGTCATTTTGGTCCCACAGTGGCAGAGGAGGTATCGCGAATGCGCACAAGCGTTCAACGGCGTGGCTTGGCCAGGAGACTTCCGCTCGTGATTGCTCCGCTCCTCCTTGCCCTGACCGTCCCGGTGTCAGCCCAAGCAGACGACACGGTTCCCGTGACCACCGAGGACAGTGTTGCCGAAGATGCAGTCCCAGCCGGCGACGCCGGCAATGAAGAGTTCGCGGTGAATCCGGAAGCGGCAGAGAGCGACCGCCAGCTGCGCATTGCGATTGAAACAGCTCACGCTTTTGGGTCAGAGCAGTCCAACGACCTGAAGGGCTTTAGCCCCAGCCTCTACCGTGGAAAATGGTTTATGCCGGCCAAAGAGGATCGTCGGCGATGCATTAGTAAACGCGAGGCACACCACAACTACAAGGCGGTGAGCGCCGGAGGCTTGTATCGGGGTGCCTATCAATTTTCTAGCGCCCTTGCCCGCGGAGCCACCTGGATGATGCAGTCCGAGGTCAAGAAGGAAATGGGCGACGTGGGTGTTGACTTGGTCAAGGAATTACGCAAAAAGCCCATGAACCAGTGGAACCGCTACTGGCAGGACCGCGCGTTTTGGACTATCTGGGCCAATGGGCGGGGCTCCAACCACTGGAACGGTGGCGGACGTTCCTGCTAGAGATAAATCACCGGGGCGGACCCACCGGAATAGTTGTCGCGATCGGACGCAGGGTCTCAGCAAAAAAATCATTGCCCTTGTCGTCAACCACGATAAAGGCGGGGAAGTCTTTCACCTCAATTTTCCACACTGCTTCCATTCCCAACTCAGGGAAATCAAGAACGTCCACCTTGGTGATGTTGTCCTGGGCCAAACGCGCGGCGGGGCCACCAATCGAGCCGAGATAGAAGCCACC
>JAIOWY010000074.1:0-8227 GCA_021741845.1 Candidatus Nanopelagicales bacterium | reverse complement strand
TTCGCATCCGCGTTCTTTATCTTCGGCGCGGCCTTGGTTTACGGGTACTCCGCCACCATTTCGCTGCCGGGTATTGCCGCAAGTTTGTCAGCGAATACCGGCGAGTCCGGTCTGGTGCTCATTGGTCTGGGCATGTTGTTGATCGGCTTGTTCTTCAAAATAGGTGCGGTACCTTTCCATCAGTGGACACCTGATGTCTATCAAGGTGCACCCACGCCAATTACCGCGTTCATGGGTGCGGCGGTCAAGGTGGCTGCCTTCGGTGCCCTCATGCGTTTGCTGTACGTCGGGTTCAGTGGTTTGCAGTGGGACTGGGAAATCATTATCTGGGGCGTAGCCATTCTGAGCATGCTGGTGGGTTCCCTCATTGCCATTACCCAGAGCGATATCAAACGAATGTTGGCGTATTCGGCCGTGGCCCAATCCGGTTTCATCTTGATTGGTGTGGCCACCTCCACTGCGGCAGGTATTGCCGCCGTTCTGTTCTACTTAATTGCGTACGGATTCGTCACCATTGGCGCCTTTGCCGTGGTCTCCATGGTGCGGGATTCCTCCGGTGAGGCGACACACCTGTCCAAGTGGGCGGGGCTGGGACAGAAGTCGCCGATCATGGCCACTGTTTTCAGTATTTTCATGTTGTCACTCGCCGGCATTCCCCTCACCAGTGGATTCGTGATCAAATTCAGTGTGTTTGCCGCGGCCATTGAGGCAGGCGCCACCTGGTTGGTGCTCATTGCCGTGGGTGCCAGCATTGTTGCCGCGTTCTTCTACATTCGAGTGATTGTCATCATGTTCTTCTCCGCTCCGACGGAGAAAACAGCAACCGTGGCGATTCCATCCGCGTTCACCACGATTGCTGTAGCCGCAGCGGCGACCGTCACGGTGGTGCTGGGAATTATCCCGGCCCCCGTGATCGACTTGGTCTCCAATGCCGGCATCTTCATTCGGTAGTACCTTGGTGCCATGATCGGAGTATTCGAGTCGGTTGATCCGGCGCTGGAGACTCGGATTTCCCGTGGCCTCGATCAGGTGGAAGCACAACTGCTGACCTCTGTGCAGAGTGAATACCCCTTTGTCACCGAAACATCACGCCATTTAGTGGTTGCCGGCGGTAAGCGCTTTCGCCCCATTCTCACCCTGTTGGCCGCCGAGTTTGGTGACCCCGATTCACCGGGGGTCGTTCCGGCGGCAGTCGTTGTCGAGCTCACCCACTTGGCCACGTTGTACCACGACGACGTCATGGACGAAGCCACCTTGCGCCGTGGTGCACAGAGTGCCAACTCTCGGTGGGACAACACGGTGGCGATCCTCACCGGTGACTTCCTCTTTGCTCGGGCATCGCAAATTCTCGCGGACCTTGGCCCGGACGCTGTCCGCATTCAGGCGGAGACATTTGAGCGGCTGTGCACGGGGCAGATCAATGAAACGGTGGGTCCGCTGGACGGCCAAGATCCAGTCAAGCACCACCTCGCGGTACTAGCGGACAAGACGGGGTCGCTGATCGCTACCTCCGGCCGATTCGGCGCCATGCTGGCCGGCGCGGATCTCGACACGGTCAATACCCTCACCGCTTTTGGTGAGCGAATTGGCGTGGCCTTCCAATTGGCAGACGACATTGTGGACATCACGTCGATTTCTGACCAGTCCGGCAAGACTCCGGGAACAGACTTGCGCGAAGGTATTCCCACGCTCGCTGCATTAATAGCGCTTTCGCAGTCGAATTCCGACAGTGCTCGTCTGCGAGATCTGCTGGCCCGTCCCCTCACAGACGACGCAGAACACCGCGAAGCACTCGAGCTACTGCGTGAGCATGATTCGCTGTCGGAGGCGCGGCTGGAGGCGCGGCGCTGGGCAGACGAGTCCCGACGGGCCCTCGATCCGCTTCCTGATATTCCCGCGAAAGCGGCCCTGTCGGCCTTATGTGACTACGTGGTGACTCGGACCGGTTAACGGTACAGGTTTAAGGGGTGCAGATTACGCGCCCGAGGCTTCAATTTCAGCTTGCTCACTGCGCATGAGGGCATGTGCCTTGCTGGTGTTTCGTGTATGTCGGTACATATCAACAGAGAACACCACGAGTGCGGTCCACACCAAAATAAAACCAATCCAGCGCCCGGTGGACATGAGTTCGTGGAAGACAAAAATTCCCAGAAGGAATTGACCGATCGGGGTGATGTATTGCAGGAGACCCAGGGTGGACAGTGGAATGCGAATAGCCGCACCACCGAATGCAAGGAGTGGCACGGCGGTAACTGGTCCTAACAGAATCAGCAGCGCGGTGATCCCCGGACCATCTGCGGCGAATGAATTGTCACCGCGGGTGAATGCAATGGCAAGAATTCCCAGAGCAATGGGGAATAAGACGGCGGTCTCGATTCCTAGGCTATGGATAGACGGCAGATTGGCGTACTTCTTGAGTAAGCCATAAATACCAAAGGAAAATCCCAGTGTGAGTGCAATCCAGGGCAATTCACCGTACGCAACGGTGAGTACCATCACGGCCACAATGGCAATGCCCACGGCCGCCCACTGTGCAGTGCGCAATTTCTCCTTCAGAATCACTACACCTAGTGCCACAGAGACCAAAGGATTAACAAAGTAGCCCAGGGAGGCTTGCAGAACCTGATCCGTACTCACTGCATAGACGTAGACCAGCCAGTTAATGGCCAAGAACACAGCGGCAGTACCAAGCATGGTCACGGTTCGGCGATTGAACGCTCTAACAAAAACGCGCCACTGTCGTCCCAGAAGAACAATAATCACGACAAAAACGAGTGACCAAATAATTCGATGGGCAACAACTTCAATCGGCGGAACAATGTCCAGCAACATGAAGTAAAGGGGAAAGAGTCCCCAGAGCAGGTATCCCGTCACTCCGAGAATCAGGCCGGTGGTGTGCGAGGAGCGCTCACGAGTTGCCATGAGTGCTCACGATTCCGCCTTGTGAAGTGAAGTTAACGTGGTGGGACTCTGCAGACACTACTCGCGCCGATCAGACATTCAACGGCGGTAGGCTCCCACGGTGATGCGGTATCAGGTGACGAGCAATCCCGAGCTGGAGGTGTCGGTCCTCACGGCGGGTCTAGCCTGCTGCACCCTCGAGATAGAAGCAGCTGTGAGCGCGGGATATTTGGTGGCCGTGGATCCCGTGGGCGAGCCCGACATTGTGGTGATTGCCGGGACGGTGACGGATGCGTTAGTGCCAGCTCTCCGTGCCCAGCTCGATCAATTCCCCCACGCCCGGATCATGTCCTTTGGCGCCTGTGCCACCAGTGGTGGACCGTATTGGGACTCACCGCCGGTCACCAAGGGAATTGACCAATATGTGGGCGTTGACACGTATGTCGCCGGTTGTCCGCCGCGGCCCGAGGCATTCATTTCTGCTCTAGTTCAACTGGCCACGGTTCCGGCGTCATGACGGAGATCGTGGAGGAATGCGAGCCAACCACCTGGCAGTCCCGGTGGCGTGCAGCGCAGGCTGCCGGGTTCACCTACTTTGATTACCTCACCGTGGTGGAGCGCCACACGCCCGGTGTGATGCTGGAGGTCAGGGCGCGTGCGACCTCCCCTGATTTCTCTGAGTCCATCACAGTGGTCACCGCATTGCCTGGAGATCAGCCACGACTTGACTCCTTGGTGGCGGTGTATCCGGGTGCGGATTGGCATGAGCGGGAGTCTGCGGAAATGTTTGACGTGACATTCGTGGGGAATGACACGGCACCCTTGCTGCGTCACGAGACCCTAGGCGGAGCACCGTTGCGCAAGAACCTGGTGCTCGCAGCCCGTGTGCTCACCCCCTGGCCCGGCGCGGCGGAACCGGACATTGCCGAGGACGGCCGCAAGGTGGGGAATCCGTCACGCAGGCGGCAGCGGCCACCAGGTGTTCCGGAGAATTGGATTCAAGCGTGACACATTCCTTTATTGCTCTGATTCCCGAGAAGTGCACCTCGTGCATGCTTTGTGTTCGCGAGTGTCCGGCGTGGTGCATTCACTTGGACTCGCACACCGTCGAGATGAGTGAGCCGGGTGCGCGTCGACCCAAGAAAGTCAACGTGCTGGATTCCTTTGACATTGATTATTCACTGTGCATGTACTGCGGCATTTGCGTAGACGTGTGCCCCTTCGATGCACTGGAATGGGATCAGCACCGAGCGTTGGTTGGGCCTAGCCGTGACGCCTTGTACCTGACTAAGGAGCAACTCTCCACCGAGCAATAAGGCAGTTCTTTGGTGGGTTGCCGGTGATAAAAAGTTAGCGGTAGTTGGTGAATTGGACCGCAAAGTCCAGATCAGCACCCTTGATCAATGCAATTACTTCCTGCAGGTCGTCACGGCTCTTGCTCGTCACACGCAGTTCCGCGCCCTGAACCTGGGTTTTGACCGCTTTAGGGCCTTCATCGCGGATCAGCTTGCCCAGTTTCTTGGCCTGTTCCTGATTCAAACCGTTGGTAAAAGTTCCGCCGATCTTGTATTCCTTGCCCGAAGCCCGAGGGTCACCCGCGGTGAACGCTTTGAGACTTATTCCGCGCTTGATCAGCTTCTCTTTGAATACCTCGAGTGCTGCTACTGCGCGTTCTTCGGTCCCGCTGGTGATCTCCACCGCTTCGGTGCCTTTCCACTCAATGGTGGTACCGGTGTTCTTGAAATCAAAGCGCTGGGAGAGCTCCTTGGCCGCCTGATTGAGGGCGTTGTCCGCCTCCTGGTGGTCCACTTCAGAGACAATGTCAAAACTGCTGTCAGCCATGAGGCATCCTTTCCCGAGCGCACATCGTTGTGCATTTCCGGGCTCAATCTAACCGACTGCAGATCCCAGGGTGCCCATGTGTATTGTTTGGCGCGCATTACGGCAGGTTGCCCGAGCGGCCAATGGGAGCGGACTGTAAATCCGTCGGTTTTACCTTCAGTGGTTCGAATCCACTACCTGCCACCAGACGTTAGTTGTGCTCTTGTCTCACTGAGCGCGCAGGAACGGGGGACGGGGTGTGCTGGATTCATTAGATCCGGAATCACTGCCACGCGGTGACCTCTGGGAGTCGGTGAGCAGTGACCTCGCGACCCGAGGTGCCTTGGGTGGTGCCTTGGCGGGACTGTATGCCGCGCTGGTCCTGGGGTGGTGGCTGTGGCGCGATCAGCGCATGCACCGAATCACTAGATCAACTCCCATTCGCGTGTTAATCGCCGGGTCCCGCGGAAAGTCCTCGACGGTCCGCTTGATTCACGCGGCATTGACGCAAGCCGGATACCGCACTTTCGCTTAGTGCACAGGTACCGCCGCAGCAGAGATCAACACTGACACCGTGGTCACCACGGTGTTGGGCGTTTTATTTGTCACGGCGGCCGTCGCCGGTGCCGTGTTTATTGCGCAGACGTGGGAGATTGGTTCACTAGTGGTTGTTGGATTGCTTGTTCTCATTCTTGCTGTGTGGTTCAGCAAGCAAAGCAATGTTTTTAGCCAGTCCATTCGCCCTGCTATTGCGATCGGCTCCTATTTCGGATCAACGGTCGCACCGTTGGGAGTGAACCGAGATAAGCCTGCAGGCAACGCTAGGAATCAAACGGATACGTGACACCCGTGAGTTCGCTGGACAAATCCCACAGTCGGCGGGCCTGTGCCATGTTTTGTGCTGCGGCTGATCGGTCCACCAGGGTGGGGTAGCCACGCGATTGTTTGAGATCCTTCGGACCGACATAACTATCACCGGGAAGTCCCGGTGCGGTGGCAGCAAAAAGCGTGGGCAGCACTCCCATGTCCGGTGATTGTCCGACCCGGCGGTTTATGAACTCAGTCACTTGAAACTCCAGCATGTTGCCGCGCATCTTTGCCGCGGTGCCCTGCAGGTTCGTCGCGGTGAATCCCGGGTGCGCGGCGACAGCGATAGTGGAGTAGCCACCGGCGGTGAGGTGGCGTTGAAGTTCCGAGGTGAACAGCAGGTTGGCTAGCTTGGATTGACCGTAGGCGGTCCACGCCTTGTACTTGCGCTCGCCCATCAGGTCATCGAAATTTATTCCGCGCACCATTTTGTGGGCGAGGGAGGACACCGTGACCACGCGGGAGTGGGGAACGGCCACCAGTGCGGGAAAGAGCAGCCCGGTCAGGGCAAAGTGGCCGAGGTGGTTGGTGGCGAATTGGGCTTCAAAGCCATCCACGGTGGTGGTGCGGGGGATCGCCATGATCCCGGCATTGTTGATCAGCAGGTCCAGCCCTTCGGGGTTCTGGCGGGACCACTGATCGGCGAACTCGCGTACGGAGGCCAGATCCGCGAGGTCCAGTCGTTGGGGGGTGGCCAGCGGTCCGATCGCGGCGGCCGCGTGCTCGCCACGGGTCAGATCACGCACCGCCAGGGTCACCTGTGCTCCATGGGCGGCCAGGCTCTTGGCGGTCTCAAATCCGATCCCGGAATTGGCTCCGGTCACGATCGCTCGGCGTCCGGTGAGGTCGGGCATGGCAGCGGTGGTCCATTCGGTCATGGCCCTAGTGAAACAGGCAGGGTCCTGGTCGGCGAGCCGGAGGGGCTCCTGTGTACGCTTGCGTGGCTTCACGCCCCTTTAGCTCAGTCGGCAGAGCGTCTCCATGGTAAGGAGAAGGTCTACGGTTCGATTCCGTAAAGGGGCTCGGACGGAGTTGGCGGCATACACGGTCGGCTTCGCTTGGCGGGGTAGCTCAGGTGGTAGAGCAAGCGGCTCATAATCGCTGTGTCGCCGGTTCAAGTCCGGCCCTCGCTACGAGATTTGCAGTATCAGGCACAATAGGTACGCCGTACCAGTAGTGAATGAAGAAAATATGCACACCCAGGTGTGCTTGATGGAAGTGAGAGAGCAGTGGCCAAGGCCAGCGATATCCGCCCCAAGATCACCTTGGCATGCGAGGAATGCAAAGACCGCAACTACATCACCAAGAAGAATCGTCGTAACGATCCTGATCGCCTCGAGGTGAAGAAGTTCTGCGTGAAGTGCAAGACCCACACACTGCACAAGGAAACTCGCTAACTTTTTCCCGTGGCACTCAATACTGAGTTCATTGGGCGTACCTATCCCGCGACAGAGCCATATCTTGTCGGCAGGGAAAAGATTCGCGAGTTCGCTCGCAGTTTAGGTGAGACAAGTCCGCTCTTTTTCGATGTCGCGGCAGCGCAGTCTGCCGGCTACACCGATCTCATTGCACCACCCACATTCGCGATTGTGGTGTCCATGAATGCTGGTGCCCAGGTCGTATTTGACCCGGAGCTGGGGTTGGACTACACCCGAGTTGTACATGGGGATCAAAAGTTCCTGCACCACCGTGTAATCACGGCGGGTGATTCACTCACCTGCATTGTGTCCGTGGACGACATTCGCTCCGTGGCGGGCAACGACATGATCACAGTGAAAGCGGATATTCATCTGTGGACCGGCGACCTGTCAACCGGCGACGTTTCAACCGGTGAACCCGTCACCACGGTGTATTCCATGCTTCTGTCCCGTGGGACTGATGCTGCATGAGCACTATTGACGTTGGTTTCGCTCTACCCGAGCGCGAGTTTGCCATTACTCGCGCTGACCTGATCCAGTACGCGGGTGCATCTGGTGACTTCAATGTCATTCACTGGAATGAGCGCGTTGCCCGTGAAGTGGGCCTGCCCACTGTCATTGCACACGGCATGTACACCATGGGCGTCGCGGTGCGGATCGTGACCGAGTGGCTGAACAACCCGGCTGCGGTGGTCGAGTACTCCTGCCGATTTACCCGACCCGTCCCGGTGCCCGACGACAACGTGGGTGCTCGCCTCGTGGTGAACGCCCAGGTCACTGAACTCCTGCCGGAGAATCGAGCCGTGCTCTCGCTCACAGCGACGTGTGATTCAGTGGCAGTGTTGGGCAAAGCTCGGGTGGTAGTTCAATTACCCGCATGAGCGAGATTCCTGTAGAGATCACGGAGTTGGCGCAGCAGCGCCAGGCCGCCCGCGCGGAGAAGGACTTTGCCCGGTCTGATGCGCTGCGCGAAGACATCGCGGCCCACGGGTGGCTGATCAAAGACACACCTGATGGTTTTGTGCTCAGCGTGGCTCCGCCGTTTACGCAATATGCCAATGCGGCCGGGCTCGTTGACTCAGCACGTGACTCGGTCACTGCCGAGACCGTTGTTCTAGTGATCGTTGATGGGTGGCCTGAGGACACCCGCAGGTCGCTCGGTGCCTTGGTCTCGCATCTACCAGCCAACGCGTGCGTTGTGGGCATTGACTGCGGCAATG
>JAIOWY010000073.1:0-8241 GCA_021741845.1 Candidatus Nanopelagicales bacterium | reverse complement strand
GAATCGCTCGTGATCACTATCGTCTACGTGGGATTCCCGCTCCTTGGTGAGGGTTGAGCCCTCGGTGTCAGCCGCTGATTGCTCCAACCCAGGCGTCTCGAGTCGCGTAGTCACAGTGCAACCCTACTTTCGGGGCGAGTTCAGCCGTCCTGAGGCGGTCCATTCACCGGAAGACACCCCGGATGCGGGGCGTATTTATATACCCCCTAGGGTATAGGCATGGCTACGTTGAATCTCACTGAAAATACTTTTGCCGAGACAATTCAGGGTAACTCCATTGTCTTTGTCGATTTCTGGGCCGCCTGGTGCGGTCCCTGCCGGAACTTTGCCCCGGTCTACGAAAAAGCATCCGATGCCAATCCGGATATTGTTTTTGCCAAGGTGGATACCGAAGCAGAACAAGCATTGGCCGGTAGCTTCCAGATTTCATCTATCCCGACCCTCATGGCGATCCGCGATGGCGTTGTCCTGTACTCGCAGGCCGGTGCCCTTCCGCAGGAGGCTTTTGACAATCTGGTTCAGGCCGTTCGCGATGTCAACATGGACGACGTGCGTGCTGAGATCGCCAAGAATGAAACCGCCGAGAATGAAAACGCCGAAAATGAAGCCGGGCAAAACTCCTGAGCTCGTGCCCTGAGGCTTATCGCTCGCGCGATGACACAACTCACAACCAAAGTTGCGACATCAGGACTTTAGTCCCGCCGAGCTCATGAAAATCTGCGCGTAGATTTGTCATAGAAGTCGTGGAAAGGATGTGATCGCAGTGCCACAACAACCGCTGGCTCAAGTGCCACTCGACTCCACCTGGCATTGGCAGGAATTAGGCCTGTGCCGCAATGCCGATCCACTCTTGTTCTTTCACCCACAGAATGAGCGGGGCTCCTCGCGCGTGCGTCGAGATCAATCGGCAAAACGAGTGTGTGCTTCCTGTCCCGTGCGATTGGAATGCGCTGATTACGCCATTAGAGCCCGCGAGCCCTACGGGGTGTGGGGTGGGCTCAGTGAAGACGATCGTGAACAAATTTTCCGTCGGCTCGACGCCCGAACCCTCCCCCAGGCCCGAGGTGCGGGGCTGCACATTGCTGGCGAGGCGGTTAACGAAGCAATCTCGGAACGAGCATTGGGATACGCCGGCTAGACTCCGGTAATGGCGGCCGACACTTCTTCCCTGCCCCTCTCCCGTGACAGCATTCGTGCGCTGGGTCTCACCGGACGCGACTTTCTCAAGGAAACAGATTTCACCCCGACGGAGTTAGCGAGCCTGCTCGACCTTGCCCAGAGCGTCAAAACAGCACGGGCATCGCACCAAGAGACTCCATTGCTCACCGGCAAACACCTTGCGGCAATCTTTGAAAAGACGTCCACTCGAACCCGCGTCGCATTCAGCGTGGCCATGGCTGATCAGGGTGGCGCCATTACCTTCCTCGATGGCGCATCCAGCCAAATTGGCCATAAAGAATCACCCGCTGACACGGCTCGGGTCCTTGATCGACTTTTTGATGCCATTGAGTACCGCGGAACAGAGCAATCGGTCGTCGAAGAATTAGCTGAGTATTCGCGGGTGCCGGTCTACAACGGCTTGACCGATCAGTGGCATCCCACGCAAATGTTGGCCGACTTTCTCACCATGCGGGAACACTCCTCCGGCGACAAGCAATTAAGTTTTTGTTATCTGGGCGATTCGCGTTTCAACATGGCTAACTCACTACTCACCATGGGTGCGCTGATGGGTTCCGATGTTCGCTTGGTCGCACCCAGGTCACTCTGGCCCGATCCGGATATCGTGGCTGCTGCTGAAAAACTTGCGCACAGCACAGGGGCGCGCCTTACGGTTACCGACGACATTGCCCAGGGAGTCAGCGGAACGGACTTTGTCCACACAGATGTCTGGGTCTCCATGGGTGAACCCAGTGAGGAATGGGCAGCACGCATTGATCTTCTCCGTGGATATCAGGTGAGCGCGGACGTCATGGCACTAGCCGGACCACAGGCTAAATTCATGCACTGTCTTCCCGCGTACCACGACACACGGACCACCATTGGTGCCCACCTCGCTGACCAGTTTGGACTCAATCAGGGAGTTGAGGTCACCCATGAGGTCTTTGAGTCAGATGCAAATATTGCTTTTGACCAAGCCGAAAACAGGATGCACACCATCAAAGCAATCCTGATGGCGACTCTCGCCTAAGGACGGTCAGGAACTCTGCAACCGCTCACGCAAAGCAGTGAGTTGTGCTGTCAACTCCTGAGGAATGTGATCACCGAATTCGGCGTAATACTCCTCGGTCAAGTCAGCCTCCGCCAGCCACGAGTTCGCGTCGACAGCAAAGAGATCCTCCATGGACTCGGCAGAAAGACCCAAGCCTGAAGTGTTCAGTGAACCCTCCGCGGGAATGCGGCCAATGGGTGTATCGACTGCATCTGCTTCTCCGGAGAGCCGGTTCACAATCCACTCCAGCACGCGCGAGTTTTCGCCGAATCCTGGCCACACGAATTTGCCATCAGCATTCTTGCGGAACCAGTTAACGGAGTAAATCCGAGGAAGCTTCTCCGGAGAAGTGAATTCACCGATTTTGAGCCAATGCCCCCAGTAGTCAGCCATGTTGTATCCGCAGAACGGCAGCATGGCAAAGGGATCTCGACGCAGCGTGCCAACGGAACCCTCGGCGGCCGCTGTTTGTTCGCTGGAAACGGTCGAGCCAACGAATACACCGTGTTGCCAATCGAAGGATTCCGATACGAGTGGCACATTGGTGGCCCGACGACCACCGAACAAGATGGCGTCGATCGGTACGCCCGCGGGATCTTCCCAGTTAGGTGCAATCGACGGACATTGACGTGCCGGCGCGGTGAAGCGCGCATTCGGATGGGAGGACGGCTCAGCAGAATCTGGCGTCCAATCATTGCCCTTCCAGTCAATCAGGTGCGCGGGTACCTCGTCGGTGAGCCCTTCCCACCAGATATCGCCGTCGTCGGTCAGTGCCACGTTGGTGAAAATGCAGTTGGCATCGAGGGAGCGCACCGCATTGGCATTGGTACTCATGCCTGTTCCTGGTGCCACACCAAAGAAACCTGCTTCCGGGTTGATCGCATGCAGACGACCGTCTTCACCAAATCGCATCCAGGCAATATCGTCACCGATTGTTTCAACTGTCCACCCGGGAACGGTGGGCTCCAACATGGCGAGGTTTGTCTTACCGCACGCTGAGGGGAACGCTGCAGTGACGTATTTGACCTGATTCGACGGCGAGGTGAGTTTGAGAATCAGCATGTGTTCAGCCATCCAGCCTTCATCCCGAGCCATGGCCGAGGCAATGCGTAAAGCGAAACATTTCTTACCCAAGAGCGCGTTGCCGCCATAGCCCGATCCATAGGACCAAATCTCACGAGTCTCCGGGAAATGAACAATGTATTTCGTGTCATTACAGGGCCAGGCAACATCTGGACGCGCGGTGCCGGACTCGTCCACGAGTGGATAGCCCACGCTGTGGATAGCAGGTACAAACTCGCCGAATTCGCCGATTTCGTCGAGAGCCGCTTGACCCATACGAGTCATAATCTTCATGTTGACAACAACATAGGGAGAATCCGTTATCTCAACACCGAGTTGAGCAATGCGAGACCCGAGCGGACCCATGGAAAACGGAACGACATACATGGTGCGACCGCGCATGCATCCGCGCATGAGGGTGTTCAGGGTGGCGCGCATTTCTGAGGGCTCTGCCCAGTTATTGGTGGGACCTGCATCTACTTCACGCTGGGAGCAAATAAATGTTCGATTCTCCACCCGGGCAACGTCACTGGGGTCGGAGCGGGCGAGAAATGAATTGGGGCGAATGTCCTCATTCAATCGAATGAACGTGCCGGACTCCACCATCTCCTGGGTCAGTCGATCCCATTCAGCATCAGAGCCGTCACACCACATAATGGAATCCGGTTCGGTCAATGCAGCCATGTCGTCTACCCATTCGAGTAGCTGCTTATTCTGCGTTGGTGCTGTGGAGAAATCGAGCCGAGCGCCCATAACATCACTTCCCTGTGACTAGGTGAAATTCGTGACCCTTGTGGTGGTCAAGGATGCACCCGTGTTGCCGGATTTACCACCCAAAACATGGTGATCTAACGCACTTGTGACAAAGGGCACAGCAACTGCAGCTCTACCGTGTGCCGGGGGTCACACGTCCTTGCCATGTAATCGTTTTCTTGATGGCGGAGGTGATCATCCGGGTAAATTTCTTGGCCCCCACCGGAGTTAAATGCATGCCGTCGGAGTACAGGTAGGAATCCTTGGTCTGAGCCACGGTATTCCAATCCAATATCTGCACTCGAGATGCAGAAAATCCTTGGGCGCATTGCTTCATGAGCTTGTTATTGGTTACTTCCCATTTCCGGGGAACCTTTAAATTAATGAGCAATACCGTTCTGTCCGCACCAGCCGCGCGCACCATGTCGCGGCACATGTCCACGGAATAGGAACCATTTGTTCCTAGGTGAATGACAACAAATTGGACATCGGGACTAGCCGCAAGTTTCTTCACTAAACCAGGACCCGTCGAGGCCTGTCTACTCACTTTGGCATCAACTCTGTCGAACCCCGCCTTGAGCAGTTGCGATTTTGCTCCCAACATGACGGAATCCCCGATCGCCACAGCATGGAATTCAACCGCGGATGCCGGGCTGGTCAGGCCAGCAACAACAAAGTACGCCGCGATGATCGCAGCGATGGGGGAAGTGACTCGAACCGAAGGCATCTGTAATTCAAACTTTCAGGCCAAGGATAGGAACAGTTTCTCGAGTTGCTCTTGGGTCATGGGTGCTTGCTCGCCCTTTTCGAAACACTCTTGCATTCCCGTGGCCACCACTTTGAATCCAGCACGATCCAATGCTTTGGAGACTGCCGCCAGTTGGGTCACAACGTCAGTACAACCACGACCCTCTTCAATCATCTTGATGACTCCATCGAGTTGTCCTCGTGCACGCTTGAGGCGCACCAGAACCTCGGTGTTGATTTCCGGCTCAATATCCATAGCGTCAGTGTAGCCTGCAATACCCACTGGGGTATCTTTGGTCTATGGCTCACTCACATGGAAAAGGTGTTCACGAGGAATTGATGCCGATTGCGCGAGATCTACGCCGCGCGATCCCCGATGTCTACGCCGGCTTTGCCGCCCTCCACAAAGGCGCCATGGCCGAGGGCGTGCTCCCGGTCAAAATGAAGGAACTCATTGCCCTCGCTATTGCCGTGGTGGAGCAGTGTGATGGCTGTATTGCCTCCCACTCCAAAGGTGCTGCGCGGGCCGGTGCCACCAAAGAAGAAGCCGCTGAGGCCATTGGCGTTACCTTCTTGATGGCTGGTGGCCCTGCCACCGTTTATGGACCGCGGGCTTACTCTGCGTTCTGTGAATACGCCGACGCCGAGTAATTCAATTCACCCCACTGTCCGCGCGTCGGCATGACCGGGCGTATTGCCCTGGTTGGCAGCGGGGAGTACCTCCCTGTCATGCAGGGGTTGGAGAGCTGGCTCCTGAAGGAGCGGCCGCCTCGATTTATCCAACTGGCAACAGCCGCCTCCCTCGAAGGAGACAGATCACTAGACAAGTGGCATCGCTTGGGCAAAGAGTCTGCGGACCGCCTGGGCGTTGAGCAAGTAATACTCGATATTCGAAACCGGGACGATGCCCAGAGCGAGCACCACGTTGCAGCGCTGGAAGGCGCGGGCCTGATCTATCTGTCCGGTGGCAACCCAGGTCACCTAGCCCGCACACTGCGCGGAACCCGCGTGTGGGCAGAGATTAAACGACAATGGAAACTCGGTGCATCTGTTGCAGGCTGTAGTGCGGGCGCCATGGCTCTGTGCAGTTATGTTCCAGACTTTCGACACCCCAAGGCCGGTGGTGAAGAGGGTCTCGGCCTAGTCCTCAACGCGCGGGTGATTCCACACTTTGATCGATACACCAAATTCATACCGGACTTCGCCCTCAAGCCATTGATCACTCCGGGAAACATGGTGATTGGTATCGATGAAAACACGGCGCTGATCAGCGATGGCACAACCGCCCAGCGTCTACGCGAGTGGGAGTTTCGAAGCCGTGGAGAGGGGTCGAGCTGGCGGATTGATCCGGACCGCAAGTACCGGATTAATGGTGCCGTTGACCTCCTGGTGGACGTGGTGTATGACTAGCCAGTCCCCAGAACTTCCCACTAACTCAATTCTTGGTCGCGGGATTCGCACATTCAAACCGCGCAGAAGTCGCATGACGCAATCCCAACGCGCTACCTTGGCGAGCAATCCGCCTGCATTGCAGTCCTTTGTTACAGCACCCATGCGGCAGGCGTGGGATTGGCCACCGCCCAATACGCCGCTATTCCTCGATATTGGTTGTGGCAATGGTGTATCCACCATTGCTTTAGCGGAACAACACCCCGACCACGCTTTTCTCGCCGTCGATATTCATACACCGGGGCTGGGTGATCTGCTCGGAGAGATATCGAATCGCACAGTGACCAATATTCGGGTGGTGGAAACAGACTCCATTGCGCTGCTGGAACATATGGTGGAGGACAACTCCGTCAGCGGGGTGTTCACCCTCTTTCCCGATCCGTGGCCCAAAGCCCGTCACCACAAGAGACGGATAGTCCAACCCGCCGTTGTGGAACTGATGTATCGGCGATTGGTCCCAGGGGGCTTCTGGCATATTGCTACCGACTGGCAGGAATACGCTGATTCCATTGCCGACATATTCGCCTCACCCGTGGAGTCAACTCGCTGGAGTGGTGGCACAGTTCCACGTCCCACGAGGCCCGTTACCCATTATGAGAAGAGGGCTCTGCGGGAAGGACGAGATGTCACCGACTTTCGGTTTTACAAAATGCCTGTTGACTGATGCCTACAGCGCGTATGCCCCGAAGCGACCCCACGCAATAAACACAGCCATCAGCATCAAGATCAAGGGGGCGATCGCCGCTTGAGCACCGTCACCACG
Organism: Candidatus Nanopelagicales bacterium; assembly: GCA_021741845.1. GTDB lineage: Bacteria > Actinomycetota > Actinomycetes > S36-B12 > S36-B12 > UBA4592. The sequence goes on along the minus strand of JAIOWY010000073.1, from coordinate 1,258 downwards.
GCGAACATGGACAATCACAGCGCCGAGCATGGTGATGGCTAAGCCCACGGCAGCAAGTGGAACAAGAATCGGTGCAATACCGGTGAGCGCGGGAAGAATCAGTCCGACAGCACCCAGGAATTCGACCGATCCAATGAACCGGACCATGGAGTCACTGAAGTCCCCTGCCCAGGCCATGCGGGGATTTTCCAGAAGCTTGTCGCGGCCAGCAATGGCCTTCATTCCTCCGGAGAGCGCCATGGCCAGAGCCAGAATGACGGTGACAATCCATAATGCAGTGTTCATGTGACAACTCCCCTAGCGCTTCGATTGAAGGTTGAGACTACTACCCCTGGCAAGAGAACATCTTCCTTGGAAATCCCCTTGCCATCACCGACGGCCACTCCACTATTCCGTCCGCACCCGGTTGGGGTGTGGACATTAATCCCACGTGGCTGGAGCGGTCTGCACGATTGGAGCAGACTCTCTAAGATCATCTGATGCTGTCTTTGAAAGAACTAGCTGACCTATATTCCGAGCACTCAGATCTCGTTGCCGCACCGGTTGCGCCGATTGTCATTGGTCAACAGGAATTTTCGTCGGATTCTGGTCCGGTGATTATGGGGACCGTCAATTTATCCCGCGACTCGACTTACCGCGAAAGTATCGCTATCAACGCGGCGGCGGCTGTTCGCATGGCCACCATCATGTCTGCACAAGGCGCCCACCTGGTTGATATCGGTGCTGAATCCAGCACAGCGAAGGCGGCTCGGGTCAGCGCGCAGGATCAGGCAGCATCACTCATTCCGATTATTGAGCAACTCACCGACGCTGGCATAGCGGTCTCCGCGGAGACTTATGAACCGTTGGTGGTGAAAGCCGCGCTGAACGCTGGTGCTCAGGTCATTAACTTCACTGGGACAGAACACCAAGAGGAAATATTCGAGTTGGCCGGCGCTGCGAATGCCAGTGTGATCCTCTGCTACGTGGGTGGAGCTAATGTTCGCGAGATAACCGATCTCGAGATAGGTCAGGATCCCATTCCAGGATTGCTGGACTACTTTGCCCAACGCATTGATATTGCCACCTCACACGGGGTCACCAACATCATTATTGATCCGGGCATGGGTTTCTACTATGGAAACTTGGTCACACCCTCCATTCGGGTGCAGCATCAAACTCAGGTGATACTAAATTCCTTCCGGTTACGCGAGCTTGGTTACCCCATCTGCCAAGCATTGCCCCATGCCTTCGATCTTTTCGGGGACGAGTTCCGCAC
>JAIOWY010000072.1:0-8254 GCA_021741845.1 Candidatus Nanopelagicales bacterium | reverse complement strand
CCCCTAATTTGAGATTCCATATTGGCCAAACTGTGCATAAGTAGATCGGTTGCCTGATGAAGGAGTTCCGGGGTCCATTCCTTGCCCCGGTAGTTCGTTAAATCAATAGGTGGCCCTAACCACACGTGCATTGTCTTCCTGGGAAATAACTTGAATTCCTTCTTATAGGGCCCCATCACCGCTTGTGCACCCCATTGGACCATGGGGTAAAGCGGGGCACCGGACGCGAGTGCAATTCGAACGGCACCTGTTTTGCCCTCCATGGGCCACAACTGTGGGTCCTTCGTGATCGTGCCTTCGGGGTATACCACCACGCACTCACCGCGCTCCACCGCCGTTACAGCGTCACGAAATGCACCAACCGCTTCTGCGCTTTCTCGATACACGCGAATCTGACCGGCGTTGGAAATCACCCACCCCACAATGGGCACTCGGAATACTGATTCCTTACCCAGAAATCTTGGCGGGCGATTATGCCCCCAGAGCGCATGGGCCACAGGAAGTGGATCGAACCACGATGTGTGATTAGTGGCCACAATGATTCCACCATCAACAGAATCCAGCTGGTCAAAGCCACGCCAATCACGCTTGGTGAAGATCATGAGCAATGGCCACAACAGGAAAACCGCAATCCGATATCCCGGACCGAGCTTGGAAGCACGAGTGGGATGACCAGGCACTTGCACAGACTACCTGTCGACGGGGTTGAATGAACCCATGTTGAGCACCCAATGGCATGCAATTGTGCCCGCTAAACGTTTGGTCGAATCGAAGTCTCGTCTCGGCAGAATCGATCTCAGCATTCCCTTTTTGACCGATGTCTTGAACGCACTCACAGAAAGCACTCAGATCGCGGACATCACCGTGGTAACCAGCGACAGCACAATCGCCGACATAGCGTCTGGACTGAACTGTGCCGTCGCGGAAGAGATAGTCGAGTCGGGGTTGCTCCCAGCCATTAACCAAGGAATTCAGAGTTTGCCCACCGCTGATCAGGCGCATATTGTGGTAGTTCTGGGGGATGTACCCTGTCTAACGGCAGCAGATGTCAGCAACTTCATTGCCGCGGGCGCGAAGTATCCCTGCGCTTTTTTAAGTGATGCCGAGGGAACCGGTAGCACCATGTGGATGCGGACCAGTAACACCTCCCATCTGCCCTGCTTTGGGCCCAGATCCCGAGCAGCTCACCGAGAAGCAGGAGCCGTGGAGATTCACGGACCTCACTTTGCCTCGGCGCGGAGGGATGTCGACACCGAAGTAAATCTTTGGGACGCGATTCGCTTGGGGCTAGGTACATCGACAACAACTGCCCTGCAAGGACAATCAACACCCACATCCGCAGTGTTGACGATCGCCTCTATCGAACCTTTAACTGCCGTCGACGAATCGGGGCATATTCAGCACCTCGATTCCAGAGACATTGCGCCGCTCAGGGCTGTCCGCGTTGGTCAGCGTGTGGTTGTAGCCCGATAGCCCAACAAAAATTAATGGCCACCACCTCAGCGGTGGCGGCCATTAATAAATGACGTAATTACTTGCGACCCTTAGGTGCAGCCTTCTTAGCAGCAGCCTTCTTTGGTGCGGCCTTCTTTGGTGCGGCCTTCTTTGGCGCTGCCTTCTTAGCAACAGCCTTCTTTGGTGCAGCCTTCTTAGCAACAGCCTTCTTTGGCGCAGCCTTCTTAGCAGATGCACTAGCCATTTTCTTGTCGCCAGCAACGAATGCCTTGAATTCCGCACCCGCACGGAACTTGGGAAGTTTTGTGGCCTTGATCTTGACCGTCTCACCTGTGCGTGGGTTACGACCAAGTCGTGCCTTACGCGCCTGTGCCTCAAAGACACCAAAGCCGCTGATGGCTACCTTTTCCCCACGAACAACGGAACGCTTTGTTTCATCAATGAACAGATCAACAACAGCAGTAACTTCGCGCTTGCTCATGTCAAGAGCTGCGGCTACTGAATCTACAATTTCTGCTTTATTCACGAGTTAACCCCTCCGGAGGGTGATCAGGTTGGTCGGATGACCAACACTCCTAGCCTAAACTCCCGAGGACAAACTCGGTGCTCGCCACGCCGATACTTGTTGCGCGCCAACGGTTTTCCATGTCACCACGATTAGTGATTGTGCCTTTGTGATATTTATTGTTTTACACCACAGTCGGCTTAAATCGAGGACGCGTGGACTCGAAATAATCGATGTCCGATTGATGCTGCATGGTGATGCCGATGTCATCAAGTCCCTGGAGGAGTCTCCAGCGAACATAGTCGTCCACTTCGAACGGTGCCGATAGCGTTCCCGCAGTCACCATCTTTGTCTCCAAGTCGACCGTGATGGAAATAGACGGGTCAGCTTCAAGAACCTCCCACAAAGATTCAATGAGTTCTTGCGGTACCTGCGCAGTGAGTAGGCCACCTTTACCGGAGTTTCCCCGGAAAATATCAGCAAATCGAGAGCTCAGTACCACCTTGAACCCGTAATCCTGGAGGGCCCATACGGCGTGTTCCCTCGACGAGCCTGTTCCGAAATCAGGTCCGGCAACGAGAATGGTGGCACCAGCAAACCGTGGTTGATTCAGGACAAATTCCGGATCCTTGCGCCATGAAGCAAAAAGAGCATCGTCAAATCCATGGCGAGTTATGCGCTTGAGGTATTCAGCCGGAATGATCTGGTCGGTATCGACATTGCTCCTGCGGAGCGGAACACCCGTCCCGGTGTGGGTAACAAAGGCTTCCATCAGGATGCCACCTCCAAATCTGCTGGCGCTGCGAGCTTACCGGTCACTGCCGTCGCAGCAGCTACCTCTGGAGAGACCAGATGCGTGCGACCACCTGGACCTTGGCGTCCTTCGAAATTTCGGTTGGACGTTGATGCACTGCGCTCGCCCGGGGACAATTTGTCCGGATTCATGGCCAAGCACATGGAACAACCTGCTCCCCGCCACTCGGCACCAGCATCAAGGAATATTTGATCTAGGCCCTCAGCTTCGGCTTCAATCCGCACACGGGTGGAACCGGGAACAACAAGTAGTCGGACCCCGGAGGCGACTTTCTTGCCCCGCAGAACAGCCGCGGCCGCCCGCAGATCTTCGATTCGGCCATTGGTGCACGATCCCAAGAAGACGGTATCCACCGCAATATCCCGCAGTGGGGTTCCTGGTGTGAGATCCATGTAAGCCAGCGCTTGCTCCATTGATTCCCGTTCAACGCTGTCCCGCGCCTCTGCAGGATCAGGGACTGCAGCAGTCAGCGGGAGTCCCTGTCCAGGGTTGGTTCCCCAGGTGACAAAGGGAGCCAACGTGGATGCATCAATAAATACCTCTGCGTCAAATGTCGCACCGGGATCAGTCGCCAGGGTTGACCAATACGCCACTGCGTCGTCCCAATCACTTCCCTGTGGGGCATGCGGCCGTCCCTGAATGTAGTCAAAGGTCGTTTGATCGGGGGCCACCATGCCCGCACGAGCACCAGCTTCAATGGACATATTGCAGATAGTCATGCGACCTTCCATGGACAGTCCACGAATTGCGGACCCGCGGTACTCCAGTACGTACCCTTGGCCCCCGCCGGTTCCTATCTTGGCAATCACCGCCAAAATGATGTCTTTTGCGCTCACCCCCGCGGGCAGCTCACCGTCAACATTGATCGCCATGGTCTTAAAGGGTTTTAGCGGCAAAGTTTGGGTGGCCAGCACATGCTCCACTTCGCTGGTACCAATGCCAAAAGCTAGTGCACCAAAGGCGCCATGCGTGCTCGTGTGTGAGTCACCGCACACAATGGTCATGCCTGGCTGGGTGAGTCCCATCTGCGGACCCACAACATGAACAATGCCTTGTTCGATATTTCCTAATGGGAAAAGTTGCACACCAAATTCCTTGCAATTTGTGCGCAGTGTCTCCACCTGGGTCCTCGAGACGGGATCCGCGATTGGCTTATCAATATCCACTGTGGGGATATTGTGATCCTCTGTCGCTACGGTGAGATCCGGGCGACGGACTGGTCGATTCGCGGCTCGAAGCCCGTCGAATGCCTGCGGACTTGTTACTTCATGAACCAAATGCAGGTCGATGTACAGCAGATCAGGCTCACCCTCACCTTGATGCACAATGTGATCGGCCCATACTTTCTCGGCCATGGTGCGGGGTTCGGTTGCCACGAGATCTCCTCCCATCAAGGAGTCAACCCGAGGTGAGTCAACCCCTGTGGTGGGAGAACCAATCGTGGTCCTCCCACCCTTTGTAGCCCCGACGGGATTCGAACCCGCGCTACCGCCTTGAGAGGGCGGCGTGCTAGGCCACTACACAACGGGGCCATAAAAAAACCATGGTTACCCACGGTTCGCTGGGGTACCAGGACTCGAACCTAGACTAACTGAATCAGAATCAGTTGGGCTGCCAATTACCCCATACCCCATGGGATGCCGACAAAGTGTATCTGTCACCCCTCCGAGCCCAGCATCAGCCTTGGAGTGACTCGCTCGCAGCGCGCAAGCGCCCTAAACATGCCTGCTGACCCAGTATCTCCATGGACTCAAAAAGGGGTGGTGACACCTTGGAACCGGTAATGGCGGTTCGGACGGGACCAAATGCCACCTTTGGTTTAAGACCCAATTCAGTCACCAGCGACTCCCGAAGCGCCGCTTGAATCTGCTCGGCAGTCCACGGGGTCACCTGCTCTATCGCCGCAATGCTGCGCTCCAGGACCTCGGCAGAATCCTGTGTCCAGAGTGTGGGATCAATGGACACGGAATCAACGAACATAAAGGAGATTAATGCTGGGGCATCGGACAGAATTTCCAGCCGTTGTTGAATGAGTGGAACAATCTTGCTTAATATTTCGAGCTCATGCGGTGATGGCTGATTCCCCAGCACCTCGCTTCTGACTAAGAACGGCAGCAGCAGATCAGTTAATTCCGCCGGTGGAATAAAGCGAATCCAGTCAGCATTAATCGCCGTACACTTCTTGAGATCAAATCGAGCTGGATGAGGGTTCACCCGTTCGAGAGTGAACGCGCGGGCCATGTCTTCCAGGGAGAAAAACTCTTGGTCATTACCCATTGACCACCCCAGTAACGCCAGGTAGTTCAGTAACGCAGCGGGGAGGTAACCCTGCTCTCTGTACATGGCCAGGGAAGACTCAGGGTCTCGTTTGGAGAGTTTCTTGTTACCTTCGCCCATGACGTAGGGCAGATGACCATAGGATGGGATGTACTGAGCCACCCCGATGTCAACGAGCGCCTCAAAGAGCGCCAATTGGCGCGGCGTGGATGACAGCAGGTCCTCACCACGAAGAACATGAGTAATCCGCATCAGGGCATCGTCTACTGGATTCACCAGGGTATACAGCGGGTCACCATTAGCGCGAACAATGACGAAGTCTGGAACGTGCTCCGCCTTAAATGTGACCTCACCACGAATGAGGTCGTCCCACATAAAGTCGTGTCCCGGCATGCGGAAACGAATGACAGACGCCCGGCCCTGCTGGCGATATACCTCGCGTTCAGCCTCGCTCAGATCACGACAGTGGCCGTCGTAGCCCGGGGCACGCTTCTCTTGCATGGCAATTTCCCGCCGCGCGTCAAGCTCCTCGGTGGTACAAAAGCATGGATAGGTGTATCCAGAATCAGCCAAGGAATCGATCACTGTTGTGTAGAGGTCGTGCCGTTCAGATTGACGATATGGGCCGTACTGGCCGCCAACCTCTGGTCCCTCATCCCAATTCAGACCCAGCCAGCGCATGGAATCGAGAAGTGCTTGATATGACTCCTGGGAATCGCGCGCCGCATCAGTGTCCTCGATGCGGAAAACAAAAGTTCCACCCACATGCCTGGCAAAAGCCCAGTTGAATAGGGCCGTTCGAATCATGCCAACGTGTGGGTTACCCGTGGGCGATGGGCAGAATCGGACCCGAATATCAGAACTCATATCGCCTCTGCTGTAACAAAATTCACGAGATTCCCAATACCTTCTATTTCCACGTCCACGTGGTCGCCGGACACAATGCGCCCAACCCCCGCTGGTGTTCCTGTCAAAATTACATCGCCCGGAAGAAGTGTCATGCACGAGCTCACGTAACTAACTAATTCAGGCACTTTAACGATCAAATCTTGAGTGCTGCCAGACTGCCTGAGATCCGATCCCACATAACACGTAATCGCAAGATCTGATGTGTCCAATTCGGTCTCAATCCACGGGCCGAGTGGACAAAAAGTGTCAAATCCTTTGGCGCGGGTCCACTGTCCATCTTTGTGCTGCAGATCTCGGGCGGTGACATCGTTAGCGCAGGTGTAACCCAAGATCACCTCGGGTACACGTTCCAGCGGAACGTCTTTGCAAAATCGACCAATGACAATGGCAAGCTCAGCTTCATGATGCACTTCCTGAGATTGGCGAGGCACAACAATTGCCTCTCCCGGACCAATCACACTCGTACTGGGCTTCAAGAAAATAAGTGGTGTTTCTGGAACAGCGGCTCCCATTTCGGCCGCGTGGTCAGCGTAATTTTTGCCAATGCACACAATTTTGCTGGGCAAAACCGGGGCCAGCAGCTTTACATCCGCTGCTGGTAGCGCCGCTCCAACCGGCTCTATGTCACCAAATGGGTGGCCCGAAATGGGGACGACAATCGTGTCGGCACCGATCTCTCCTGAATCATCAAGTTGATCAATGAGAGCGAAAGAGACAGTGTCACCGATGGCTATTCGACATATACGCACGGTGAAAGACTACTCGCCCGCGCTGTGGATCATTCCGTAGTGCATGGCATCGTCGAGTGCTTGCCACGACGCAGCAATCACATTTTCATGAACCCCAATGGTGGTCCATCGATTGTGACCACTAGAAGTCTCTACCAGCACCCTGGTCACAGCGTCAGTGCCCTTGACTCCGTCCAGGATGCGAACCTTGTAGTCCGTTAACTTCACGTCCACCAATTCGGGGAAAATCTGGGCAACAGCTCGGCGCAAGGCATTATCCAAGGCATTTACCGGACCATTGCCCTCCCCCGTAACGACAATGCGTTCACCATTGGCGTGCACTTTGACAGTTGCCTCGCTCGCCACAACTCCATCTTCCCGCTGCTCAACAATGGTTCGCCATGATTCAACCTCGAACCTGCGCTGTTCACCTCTTTCAGCCCGCACAAGCAACTCAAATGATGCATCGGCGGATTCAAAGGACCAGCCGCGGGCTTCCAGATCCTTCACTCGGTCAATGACACCTGATAGCACCTCGGGCTTATCTCCGAGATCGAGGCCTAGTTCTTTGCCTTTGAGTTCCACAGACGCACGCCCCGCCATTTCCGTGACAAGAACTCGTTGCAGATTTCCCACTGTCTGAGGATCAATGTGGTTATACAGATCCGCATTGATACGCAAAGCACTCGCGTGTAGACCTGCCTTATGCGCAAAAGATGACACACCAACATAGGGCTGGTGGGTATCCGGTGCAATGTTGGCGATTTCCGCAATAGCGTGGGAAATGCGGTACATCTCGGCAAGCGACTTCGCCGGTACACACTCAATGCCCATTTTCAATTGAAGGTTTGCTGTGACCGGAAATAGATCGGCGTTGCCCGTTCTCTCGCCATACCCATTAGCGGTGCACTGAACGTGCGTTGCACCTGCATCCACCGCTGAGATGCTGTTGGCCACCGCGCAGCCGGTGTCGTCCTGACAATGAATTCCTACACGAGCCCCTGTCTGCTTAATAACGTCGGACACAATGCGGTGGATCCCTCCAGGAAGCATTCCCCCATTCGTATCGCAGAGCACCGCAACGTCTGCACCGGCATTCATGGACTCACGAACAACGGCTAGCGCATAATCCGGATCGGTCTTGTACCCATCAAAGAAATGTTCAAGGTCAACGAAAACTCGCCTACCGTGGTCCACTAAATACTTCACCGTGTCGTGAACCATTTCGAGATTTTCAGCTGCGGTGGTCTTCAGCGCTTGTTCAACATGCCGAATATCTGATTTCGCCACCACAGTAATAACGGGTGCTTGTGAGTCAATGAGTGCCTGAACCTGGGGATCCTGCTCTACCCTGATGCCCGCCTTGCGCGTTGCACCGAAAGCGACCAGTTGGGCGTTCTTGAGCGGCAGGTCACGGGCTAACTCAAAGAACTCCGTGTCTTTTGGGAGGGCCCCAGGCCATCCCCCTTCGATGAACCCGACGCCAAATTCGTCGAGGAGCAGCGCCACAGCCACCTTGTCCTGGACCGAGAAGGAGATTCCCTCCCTCTGGGCGCCATCGCGAAG
>JAIOWY010000071.1:0-8347 GCA_021741845.1 Candidatus Nanopelagicales bacterium | reverse complement strand
CCACCCCGGCAACACCCACCGGTCCTGTCCCTGGAACAACAGAGCCACTGTCGCGGTTACGCAAGGTGATTGCCGAGCGCATGGTGGAATCGCTCCAAGTATCCGCGCAATTAACCACCGTCGTTGAAGTTGATGTCACCAAGATTGCAGCACTACGCAATCGCGTCAAAAAGTCATTTGAACAGCGCGAAGGAGTCAAACTCACCTTCATGCCATTCTTTGTCAAGGCAGCCGTTGAAGCGCTCAAGCAGTACCCCCAGGTCAACGCGTCCATTGACATGACCGCCGGAACAGTGACGTACTACAGCGCAGAAAACATAGGAATTGCTGTCGACACTGAGCGCGGACTTCTCGTTCCTGTTGTTCATAACGCTGGTGAACTCAATATTGCCGGCATCAGCCGGAGAATTGCTGACCTAGCAGAACGCACCCGTACCGGCAAAGTTTCGCCCGACGACCTATCAGGCGGCACATTTACCGTGACAAACACAGGTAGCCGCGGAGCCTTATTTGACACACCAATTGTCAACCAACCCCAGGTGGCAATTTTGGGTACCGGCGCCGTGGTCAAACGCCCCGTTGTCGTGACAGATGACGGTGGTCAGGATGTCATTGCCATTCGTTCCATGGTGTACCTCGCACTGTCGTATGACCACCGGTTAGTTGATGGCGCCGATGCGGCTCGATTCCTCACCACCATGAAGAGTCGACTCGAAGATGCCGCATTTGATGCTGAACTAGGTATCTGACCGTGAAGATCGCGGTGACCGGTGCATCTGGGCTCATTGGCACACCCCTAGTTGCCGAACTGCGTTCACGTGGTCATGACGTATTTCGCCTTGTGCGACGAGCAGCGGCGGCGCCTGATGAAATCACCTGGAATCCGGCTTCTGGCTTTGTCGACCTTGCCGCTTTAGCCGGTACCGACGTGGTCTTTCACCTCGCCGGGGCTGGGGTCGGCGATCACCGCTGGACCGATGCCTATAAGCAAGAGATCCGCGATAGCCGCGTTATGGGGACAGACACCATCTCTCGAGCCATGGCGCAATTGGATCCCCGCCCGGCAGTATTGGTGAGCGCATCCGCTATTGGGTTCTACGGGGATACCGGTGATCGCGCTGTTACCGAGGTTGATCCTGCGGGCCACGGATTCCTCGCCGACGTAGTTGTCGCTTGGGAAGCGGCTGCTAATCCAGCCCGCGAGGCCGGAATCCGCGTTGTCCACCCAAGAACGGGGTTGGTTGTCTCCGCCGATGGGGGCGCCTGGGGTCGCATGTTCCCGCTGTTCAAGGCCGGAATCGGTGGGAAGTTAGGCAACGGTAAGCAATATTGGTCATGGATTTCATTGCGCGACGAAATTTCAGCACTGATATTCCTGATGGAAAATCCCGCTCTGTCAGGTCCGGTCAATCTCACCGGCCCTACACCGGATACGAATGCTGAAATAACCACAATCATGGGGAAAGTTCTCCGTCGACCCACACTGCTCCCCGTGCCACGAATCGCACTCACTACCGTTCTCGGGGAATTCTCCACTGAAGTCCTCAGCAGCTCGCGGGTGCTTCCCGCGGTGTTGGAACAACAGGGGTTTGTGTTTAAGGACCCCACCGTTGAATCTGCCATCCGCCAGGCACTTGGCTAAGTGCCTCCCTCCCGTGGTTGGTCATGAAAACTGACGTCGTCATTGTGGGCGCCGGCTTATCAGGGCTAGCGGCGGCACGGCAACTGTCGATATTCGGATTCGATGTCACCGTCCTAGAGTCCGCTAGTCGCGTCGGTGGACGGGTGCAGACTGATCTGCACGAGTCCGGTGCCCTCCTCGATCGTGGATTTCAGCTCTATAACCCCGCTTATCCAGAGGCAGCCCGAGTGCTCGACCATGAAGCTCTCGATCTCCGCCCATTTAGCGCAGCCGTTATTGCAGCGACTCCCCACGGGCACGTCAAACTGGCGGACCCACGCACTATTCCTGGCTGGGCGCTGCCATCCGCATCGTGGTCGTCTGGTTCCCCGATCTCCAAACTTGCCTTTGTCCGGTACGCCCTCGCTCAACGCCAGCGCTCAGCCGCGGACATTTCCCGCCACAACGACCAGAGTGCGCTTAACGCATTGCGCCATGCCGGCGTTAGCGGAACATTTCTGAAAGAGGTGATTCAACCTTTTCTCGCCGGAGTCTTTCTAGAGCCTGACCTCAACACTTCCTCTCGTTTCCTCGATGTTGTTCTCAAGAGTTTTGTGCGAGGGACACCGGCAGTTCCTGCTCGGGGTATGCAAGCTATTCCCGACCAATTGGCTGCTGCATTGCCGGCAGGTTGTCTGCACCTCAACACGACAGTGACGTCAGTGACCGACGACTCCGTCATTGCTGACGGAAAAACGTGGAATGCCAAGGCCGTGATCCTTGCCACGGACTCCTCGACTGCAGCGTCGCTCACCGATATCTCGGTTCCAGCCTGGAATTCCGTCACCACCTGGTATCACTTGGCACCACTCGCCGAGGCCTCCGAGCTAACAGACGGCAGACCGGTACTCGTTGTAAATGGTGGCGGAGTTGAACCGATCGGACCTCAATCAATCATTAACAGTGTGGTCATGACCCATGCTGCGCCGGAATACGCACCGGGCCACGCACTCATTGCCACATCCGCCTTGGGGATTCATCCAGCGAATCGACCATTGCTCCCCGCCCTGGCCACCCTTTATTCCACCGACACCTCGACATGGGAACTAATCGGTCACTATCCGATCCCGCACGCACTCCCGACCATGTCACCACCGTGGACGTTAAATCAGCCCACGACAATCCAATCCACCACCAACGGTTCGGTTTACCTCGCTGGCGACTACCGTGCCACATCAAGCATTCAAGGTGCCATGGTCAGTGGGCGCCGCGCTGCCGATTCCGTGATTGCCGCACTTCAAGGGATACGCGATACTGGGATCCCCTACGAAGGTCGTGTCCGTGGCTGAACTAGAAGTATTGGAACTAGGTTCTGACGTGGAGTACCACCACGCCTGGGACCTCCAGCGAAAAATACACGCTGACGTGGTGAGCGGCCAGCGACCGGACACCGTTCTGCTTCTCGAGCATCGATCCGTGTATACGGCCGGTAAGCGCACCGAATTAGGTGAACGGCCACTCGACGGTACACCGGTAGTGGACGTTGATCGCGGTGGGAAAATCACCTGGCATGGCCCCGGACAAATAGTTGGGTATCCCATTGTGAAGTTGGCCGACCCCATTGATGTCGTGGCACATGTTCGCCGGATAGAGAACATGCTGATTGGCGTGTGCGCAGAGTTTGGTGTGGAATCGGACCAAGTGGAAGGGCGAAGTGGGGTATGGGTCACACGGCCTCTGCCCGCCCGCAAAGTGGCCGCGATTGGAATTCGAGTGTCACACGGGGTTACCCTGCATGGGTTTGCCCTGAATTGTGACAACTCCCTTGATGCTTACCACTCGATTGTGCCCTGTGGCATCCGCGATGCCACCGTCACCACGCTCACGGAAGAATGCGGATCAACAATTACTACTGCTCAGGTTCTCCCCGTTCTCCGATCCCGTCTCCCCGAATTAATCCATGCCTCGACATTACAAGGACGCACATGAGTTCTGACACGATATTTTCCGGAACAAACCCTGAGGGTCGTAAATTACTGCGCATTGAGGCGCGTAATGCCGAGGTCCCGATCGAACGTAAACCGCCGTGGATCCGCACCACCATGAAAACCGGACCCGAGTACACGGAAATACGAAACCTGGTGGCTCGGGAAGGACTTCACACCGTATGCCAGGAAGCAGGGTGCCCCAATATTTACGAATGCTGGGAGGATCGGGAAGCCACCTTCCTTATTGGCGGCGAGCAGTGCACCCGTCGATGTGACTTCTGTCAGATCGACACCGGCAAACCTGATCCGCTCGACCGGGATGAACCACGACGCGTGGCCGAATCAGTGCGCACCATGGGGCTGCGTTACGCAACAGTCACCGGTGTCGCTCGTGACGACCTCCCTGATGAAGGATCCTGGCTATATGCGGAAACTATTCGCCTGATCAAGGAACTCAACCCTTCGACCGGCGTTGAAGTTCTCATTCCTGACTTCTCGGCCAATCCAGAACTGCTCAAGGTCGTCTTTGATACCCGACCAGAGGTACTCGCGCACAATGTTGAAACCGTGCCTCGAATATTTAAGCGGATTCGCCCTGCATTCAAATACGACCGCAGTCTCAATGTCATTACCCAAGCCCGTGAAGCTGACCTGGTGACAAAAAGTAACCTCATTCTGGGCATGGGTGAGGAAGAGTCAGAAATTGATCAAGCGCTCGTGGATCTTCACAACGCCGGTTGTGAGTTGATCACCATTACCCAATACCTCCGCCCGTCCAAGCGGCACCACCCGGTGACCAGATGGGCACCCCCGGAGGAATTTGTGCGGTGGGAGCAGCGTGCACTGGAGATTGGATTCGCCGGTGTCATGAGTGGGCCACTGGTCCGCTCCAGTTACCGAGCCGGACGCCTGTACGCCCAGGCTCAAGCAGCCCGTGGACAGGTTGCCACTTAATGCCCAGCATCACTGCTCTGCATATCTGGACACCCGAGGAGGAATATCCACATCCGGTACCGGAGATTGATCTGGAGTGGGGCGGGATTCCCGGGGACCGCCACTTCGGCGAGCACATGATTTCCGCCACGCGAGAAAAGCATGCCTTTGCGCGAGGAACGACCATTCGCAACTATCGCCAAGTATCGATCGTGGATACCGCGGAACTCGCCCAGATCGCACAACATTTGGGACTGAATGAACTAGCTGCTGGAACGATTGCTGACAACATCTGTGTTGAAGGTCTGGCGGATCTCACCGCACTCCCACTCATGACCCGCCTGATCTTTCCCAGCGGTGCGAGCATTATGACCGGGGGCGAGAACAATCCATGCACAATTGCTGGCCGGTTGGTCCAGGATCGCTATGGAGCCTCGGCTCACTCGTTCCCCAAAGCTGCCATGCATCGTCGAGGGATCACTGGTTGGGTTGAACGCCCAGGTCGAATAACTGTCGGTGACGCTATCCAGGTGGTTGGCCTGCATTAGTTGCAGGTGCACGGGCCACACGTGCACGGGTCACAACGCTTTCCTCTAGGCTGAGTCCGTGGCTAAGGGCAGAATCAGACAAAGTCTTTCATCGATTGCGCAGAACTGGCGCATGACCGCGCAATCTTTCCCCTATCTCTGGGCTGAGGTTCTCGGGATAGTGGTGGTCACCGGCGTAATCATTGCGACGCCGGTCTGGATTCTTGTCAACCCGATCACCGCCATACTGATCGCTCTCCCGGTAGCCCTACTCGCCGCCACCTATTGGTTTAGCCGTCGCGCCATGACCGCGGCTTATGCCTCCATTGAAGGTCAGCCCGGGGCCGCAGCTGCGGTCATCCAGTCGATTCGGGGAAATAAATGGGCAGTTACCCCGGCTGTCGCGATCAACAAGAGCCAGGACATGGTGAGCCGAGTTGTCGGACGCCCCGGTGTGATCTTGATATCTGAAGGCCCGGGTAACCGTGTCACCTCACTACTGATCAATGAACGCAAAAAGACAGCGCGGTGGGTACCGGATATTCCCATTTATGAGATTCAGGTGGGTACCTCCGATGATCAAGTCTCCCTCAAGAAATTACAAAAGACCTTGAGCAAACTGCCGCGTAACCTGCGAGGCGGGGAAGTAACCGAAGTCCGACGCCGGCTTGATGCATTGGGCAATGCGGCGAATGCGTTGCCCATTCCCAAAGGACCCATGCCGACCAGCGCTCGCGCCGTTCGGCGCCCCCGCTAGGACACGCGCACAACCTGGGAGCCCAGTAAGCGATCATGCAGGCCTCGGCCATCTGAGTCCAGCACCAGCGCAGGAATGACCAACAGAATCAAGAAGGTGCGCACCGCAATTCGCCACAGCGGTAAACGTCCGCCCTGAACACTCACGACCCGTAGACCAAGAATTTTTTGACCAAAGGACGCTCCGAGCAGGAAAGTGAATAGCACTATTTCTGCAAAAAACACCACAACTGTGGCGATCATGGAATCCGCCGAACCGTAGGCGTATTGCCGGAAAACAAGGACGGCAACACCCAGACTGGCAAACCAGTCAATGGACAGCGCGGCTAAACGTCGGCCAAAACCCGCAGACACCTGTTCAGGAAACATGAGCGGCCGCGGAGCACTCACGTAATATCTTTGCGATTGGTGGTGACCACCGCGGCTATCCCCAAAACAGCGGTGTAGACAATCAGCACCAATGCTGCCGCTGGAACACTCAATGCGTCCGTGCCACCGATTCCCGATGTGTTTGTGGCCTGAAGAATGGAATTCAGGGCACCGCCGGGCAGCCACTTTCCGATCCAGTCCACAAACACCGTCAACAGTGCTTCGACAACGAAAATCCAGACGAGCGCAATAACAACAGCGGCCACTTGATTGGTGATGAGTGCGCCAATAGCTACGCCCAAAATGGAATACAAGACGAGGCCAAGCACGGTGCCACCCAAGATCTCGATCACCGAAGTCCACTCAATCGGTGCATGCTCGACGGTGGTCAACAAAATGGTTGACACCACCACAGTGGCCACCCACATGATGAATGCAATGACGAGCGCAAGGAGTGAGTACGTGATCATTTTCGCCAGAATCACTCGTTGGCGCACGGGTGCAGCGAGGAACGTGGATGTGATCGTCTGATTCCGGTACTCCCCGCTCATGGCAATAATGCCCAAAATCAACACGAATACGGAGGCACCGCCGGCGGACGAAAAGATGTTGGTGACTGCGGCCGGGTTACCCAGAACGTCAAGATCCTCCTGCCCCGGTGGGCCGGGGGTGAGATACACGCCGAGCACCACGGTGAGCAATACAAAGCCGAGGGCAGACAGTGTCAATATCCAGAGGAGCTTGGTGCTGAATGCCTTGCGAAACTCTGCCGTAATGAGCGCTTTCATGATGCTGCTCCTTCATCTTGTGTGAGCCCGAGGAACAACGCTTCAAGGTCGGGTGTTTTTTCACGTAATTCGTGCAGTTCAAGCCCCTCCGAAAAGGCGCGGTGCCCGATCTCCGCAGCACTGACGCCAGAGATAACGAGGGAGCCACCTTCGCCAGGTCGAGCCGTCCAGCCGGGGGTGGAGGCCAGCCTGTCCACGTGAGGGCCACGGACAACAACTTCCACCGGCCCGCCGTTGGAGAGCGCCGCCAGGGATCCTTGATAGACCAAGGAGCCGCTGCGAATAATGATGACGTCGTCCACCGTCTGCTGGACTTCAGAGAGCACATGGCTGGACACAAGTACCGTGACGCCCTGAGCAGCCTGGTGCCGGAGAAACTGCCGCAGCCAGGAAATACCTTCGGGGTCGAGGCCATTAGCCGGTTCATCGAGAATGAGGACCTGCGGATTGCCCAACAGTGCAACGGCCAGCGCCAGCCGTTGCCTCATGCCGAGAGAAAAACCACCGACTTTCCGATGAGCCGACTCGGTGAGACCCACCGTATGCAGTACCTCGTCCACCCGAGAGTCGGACACTCCAGCAACAGCGGCGAGCACGCGGAGGTGATTGCGAGCTGTGCGAGCCGGATGAAAGCCGCTGGCTTCCAAAGAGGCGCCAACGATGGTGATCGGGTTGGTCAAATCCCGATATCGCTGCCCATCAATGGTGGCGGTGCCGGATGTGGGGCTGACCAGTCCCAACAGACACCGCAGGGTGGTGGTCTTGCCTGCCCCATTAGGCCCCAGGAAGCCGGTCACTTTCCCCGGAGCAATGGAAAAACTCAGATTTCGGACGGCGGTCACCCCGGAGCCAAAACTTTTGGTCAGATCGTGCACCTCAATAGCCATACCGCCATCCTAGGGGGCTTTCCACAACCGGGTTGACCCTCTTTTCACCGAGGAGGGTGCCCGCCTGCCACCCGAGCGAATCACCCCTGTGCAGCATGTGTCAGTCGTTAACACGACGGAAACAGACGGGATACAAGGAGGACACCCCTGACACCTAGTCTTGGGGCATAACCGGGAATGCCCGGGGAGCATGGGTGAACACAGGAGGAACGAATGTTCAAGGACAGTTCAGAGGTACTGGACTTTATTAAGAAGGAAAACGTCGAATTTGTCGATGTTCGATTCATGGACTTGCCGGGCGTCATGCAGCATTTCAATGTGCCGGTTGGTTCCTTCAGCGCAGACGCCTTCGAAGAAGGCTTGATGTTTGATGGATCGTCTATCCGCGGTTTCCAGGCCATTCACGAGTCAGATATGAAACTCGTTCCAGACCCCACCACGGCCTATCTCGACCCATTCCGTCCCGCCAAGACCCTTG
>JAIOWY010000070.1:0-8442 GCA_021741845.1 Candidatus Nanopelagicales bacterium | reverse complement strand
TTCCCTACACCTACACCGCCGATCTCGGACAGGCCGATGAACCCGATATCGAGTCGGTACCCGACCGTGCGGGTCTCTACGGAGCAGAGAAGGCCCGCCTCGTTGACTGTAAAAGCGCCTTGGTGGAAGAAGGCCTCGCCGCCATGTCATGCGGCGCATTTCATATTCGCTCCGGTGGCCGTACGTATTTCAACACCACTCCCCTGGGTCGCGCGGTGACGGGAACACTGCTCGTTCGCGCCATGCGGGAAGACGGCGTCAACATCTGGGGAGATGGTTCTACTTATAAAGGCAATGACATTGAGCGGTTCTATCGGTACGGACTGCTCGCCAATCCCGAGTTACGTATCTATAAGCCGTGGCTTGATGCGCAATTCGTCAGCGAACTCGGTGGGCGCCATGAAATGAGTGAGTGGTTGACCAGCCACAACCTTCCCTACCGCGACAGCACGGAAAAGGCTTACTCAACGGATGCCAATATTTGGGGCGCAACACATGAGGCCAAGGATCTGGAACACCTCAACGCCTCCATGGAACTGGTCGACCCGATTATGGGCGTGAAATTTTGGGATCCTTCCGTCGATATTGCCACCGAAGATGTCACGATTGAATTTATTCAAGGACGTCCAGTCACTATTAATGGCCTCTCTTTCGCTTCTGCCGTTGACTTGGTGCTCGAAGCAAATGCCATTGGTGGGCGACATGGCCTGGGCATGGCGGATCAAATTGAGAACCGCATCATTGAGGCAAAGTCGCGCGGAATCTATGAGGCTCCCGGCATGGCTCTACTCTTTAGTGCCTACGAACGCCTCGTGTCGGCAATTCATAATGAAGACACTATTGCCAACTATCACGCGGAGGGAAGACGCTTAGGACGCCTCCTCTATGAAGGCCGTTGGCTGGACCCACAAGCATTAATGCTGCGCGAATCGCTCGTGCGATGGGTGGCCTCGGCGGTCACGGGCTCCGTCACACTGCGATTGCGCCGTGGCGAGGACTACACGATCATGAACACTGAAGGACCGGCATTCAGTTACCACCCGGAGAAACTTTCGATGGAACGCACGGAGAACGCTGCATTTGGTCCCACCGATCGCATTGGCCAATTGACCATGCGCAACTTGGATATCGCCGATACGCGATCGAAGTTGGAAATGTATGCCGGCCAGGGTCAACTCCTGGACGGACATATCAACCTGATGGGGACCTTGACCCCCGGTGGGGCAGCTGCCATTGCCTCCACGCCCGCCTCCACACCCGAGACGCCCCACCCAGATGAAGCCATTTTGGAGCGAGCCTCCTTTGAACTGGGAGCCGATTAATCGGATAGTTCTTGACACCCCGTGCTGGCCGGCCTAGTTTGCGGATATGAGCGTCACGGGGTTTTCGGCTCACGACTCACGATCGTGGCGCGATAGAAAGCGCTACTTGTGGTTGGTTGCGCTGATCATGCCCTCATTGCTTTTTGTCGCGATTGGCATGTACGCCCTGACTAGTTGGGCTATCTGGTTGTGGATTGGTCCACTTGTCATTCTCGGAATCGTTCCGCTTATTGACCTTGCCACCGGGCGCGATACCTCTAATCCGCCTGCTGAGCTGATCGACAGTCTGGAACAGGACAAGTACTACCGGTGGATCACGTACTTATTCCTTCCCCTGCAGTACGCCGGATTTATCGCTTCCTTCTACGTGATTGCCACGTGGGATCTGAGCACTCAGGAGAAAATCGGATTGGCCATCAGTGTCGGCATGATCGGTGGAATTGGTATCAACACAGCTCACGAGTTGGGTCACAAGAAGGAGTCCTATGAAAGATGGCTATCCAAGATCGCTCTAGCCCAGAGTTTCTATGGCCATTTTTTCATTGAACACAATCGTGGACACCACGTGCGGGTGGCCACACCCGAGGATCCGGCAAGTAGCAGGGTGGGCGAAAGCTTCTATCGTTTTTGGCCGCGCACAGTCCTAGGATCACTGCGCAGTTCGTGGAGGCTCGAGAAAAATCGCATTGGGCGTCGGAATAAACATCCATTTCGACTGAGCAATGACACGATCAATGCGTGGCTTATGTCAGCGATCCTCTGGGTGGCCATGCTCCTCTGGCTTGGGATCGACATACTCCCCTACCTCCTGATTCAAATGTTCGTAGCCATCACATTGCTCGAAGCGGTCAACTACCTAGAGCACTACGGCATGCTGCGACAGAAAGTGATGCATGGCGAGCGGGAACGCTATGAACGGGTTGACCCTAGCCATAGTTGGAACTCAGACAACATTGCCACGAATATTTTGTTGTATCACTTACAGCGACACAGTGATCATCACGCACAACCCACGCGTCGCTATCAAGCGCTGCTCAGTTACAAGGAGTCACCGGTGCTCCCCACCGGATACGCCGGCATGATTTTGTTGGCACTATTTCCCTTTGCCTGGCGCCGGGTAATGGACCCGAGAGTGCTGAATCACTTCGATGGTGACATGTCACTCGCGAACATTGCACCCAGTAAACGAGCCAAGGTGATGGCGGCCTATCCAACACCGCTCGCCGTCCATCAGAAAATGCCGACAACTCACTCTGTACTGATGGAACAGGCAGCCGCTTATCAATGTCCCCTGTGTCAGTACACCTACTCAGAGACTCGGGGTGATCCTCGGGAAGGGTTTGCCCCCGGTACCTCATTTAGTGAGATCCCACCGACGTGGGTCTGCCCGGATTGCGGTGTACGTGAGCGAAATGATTTCACTCCGCTGATCACCGCTTAAGTTGCGGCCCGTGCTCTTATTCGCCGGCCATCCCACCAGTACTTGATCAGAGCTACAGCGCCAACCAGTAACTGTGGCAAGAACCAACCCAATCGCCATAAAAGATCTGCCGCAACAGCAGTGGAACTCTCGACCCCAAAAGCGACCAGCAAAGCAATGAGTGCAGCGTCAACCGTGCCCAATCCGCCGGGGGTGATCGGAAAAGCAGTGAGGACGAGTGCAACGGAATAGGCGGCAAAAAGCTCAATAATGCTCAATTGCGATTCCGTTACACCGAGCCCCATGAGCGCAGCCCACAACACCAGCATGGGAGCCATTTGCGCGGATACATTGGTAATTGTCAGCGACTTCCAGCGGGTGCGAATTAAGTCTGAGGCCTGATTGTGAAACTGCGACAACATGGCAGCGATGTCCGGAGCAGCCTTGTGAATCAGGTGGAAAACCTTGTTGACCGGACGTTGCAACCACGATCCGATTTTGCGGGCGGACTCCTCACTGCGCAAAACAGCAATGATGACGATCAACGAAATGATCACAGCAGCAAGACCAATTAACGCCGTGGTCATGAACGCAGCGGTCGACCGACCCTCCAGAACCAAGAGAAGTACCGCAATAGATGGCGCTCCGAGCGTGAATAGATAGGTGTAAATCGCATCAGCAGAAACCGCCGCCGCGGCGCGCGCCTGCGGCACGCCATACCGAGCTAACACGGCGTACTGCGTAGCCACAGCTACTGCCCCACCACCCGGAACAATGTTGCTCAACGTGAATCCCGCTTGTCGGCTCAGACTCGCATGCAGGTAACTCAATGAGTGGATGGCGGCGATCGCGGTCAACGGATAAATCGCAATATTCACCAAGGATGCGATAACGATTCCGACCCGCCAGATCGTGTCGATTGATCCAAGTTCGGCAAATGCTTTGGTGTACTCACCGGCGTTTTGACTGATAAACCAAAAGAGCAGCACCATGACCACGAGACCCACTACGGCACTAATCAGGTTTCGCCTCAGGGAGGACTTCTCAGCCACGGCCTGAGCCTAATCAACGATCAGGCTTGCGCATTCACTGTGGAGGGGAACAATAAAGGCATGAGCACTATTTATGACCTGCAGTTCACCGACAATAAGGGCAACACAGTTTCCTTGGATCAATATCGCGACAAGCCGCTGTTGATCGTGAACACGGCGAGCAAATGTGGATTTACCCCCCAGTACGAGGGTCTGCAAAAGCTGCATGAGGAACTAGGTCCGCAAGGCTTAGTTGTGCTCGGCTTTCCCTGCGATCAATTCGCTCACCAGGAACCAGGCAATGACTCCGACATCGAGGAATTCTGCTCTGTCAATTACGGGGTGACTTTCCCCCTCTCCACCAAGGTGGATGTGAATGGCAGCAATACCAGCCCGGTATTCGAGTACGTGAAGGATCATGCCGGCGGACTGTTGGGTTCTGCCATCAAGTGGAATTTCACCAAGTTCCTCGTCTCCCCCGACGGAGAGACAGTTAAGCGCTATGCACCGACTACCAAGCCTGAAGATATTCGTAAAGATGCCCAGGCCCTCCTTCCCTGAGCATCGATTCAGATAACTCATGCTTGATCCGCATCTTGTTGCCGCCTCCCATGGTCACGTTCACCAGACGGACGTTCTGACCGATCTACTCCATGGAAATTATGAATCAGTGACCACCGTGGGAGCGGTTTTCCCGGGGACAGACCTGGGATTGGGCGTTGCTGATCGACTAGACGGAGAGATAGTTTCCGTTGCCGGTGAAACCTGGCGCATACCCGCGGATGGAATTCCCGTTGTTGCGCACAGTGACCTCGGAATGCCCTTTGCGCTCAGCGCCCAGGGCGGTGAGCCCATCACTATGCATATCGACCGGGGAACAACTATCGAAGGCTTGTCAGAATTGGTGAGCAATTTCATGGCATCCACCAGTGACGCCGTGCATCCCATTGCCGCCGTGCGCATTGATGGAACATTCGTCGACGTCCTGCTGCGCAGTGAACACAAACAGGATCCCCCTTATCCGCACTTAGATCAGGTATTGCGACATGAAGTGCAATTCCCGTTCGACGCGTGGGAGGGAACTCTGGTGGGGTTCTCTTTCCCGTCCATGCAGGACGACGGAACCACCATCCCTGGATTGCACCTTCACGCAATCTCTGCGGATCGTGCATCCGGCGGCCACCTTCATCGAGCGACCGTTATACACGCACAGATGTCCCTATGGTGCGACGATTCCGAGATCACCATTCCACGATCCCGCGTTCAGCACGCGGTGGATTTACTCACCCAAGTTATTGATAAGGGAGCGCCGCAACAAAGTAGTCAAGCTGCGATCTTGCTCAATCACTTGACGTCAGCTCAGGCTACAGCCGCAGACTTTGCTCACGCGATTGCACTGCATGACGCCTACTTACATGATCCCTACTTAGAGAAATCATGACAGGGCGGCAATTCCGCTTCACGAGCGAAATATTTTTGTGGAAAGAGGATTCCCCATGGCACTTCATTGCCCTGCCCGAGGACGTTACTGACGACATTGAGGACTCTGTCTGCCGGCGGGGCGGATTTGGCTCCATCTCAGTACATGTCACCTTAGGTACAT
Organism: Candidatus Nanopelagicales bacterium; assembly: GCA_021741845.1. Taxonomy (GTDB): domain Bacteria; phylum Actinomycetota; class Actinomycetes; order S36-B12; family S36-B12; genus UBA4592. The sequence goes on along the minus strand of JAIOWY010000070.1, from coordinate 3,066 downwards.
CCAACTGGAGCACGTCACTGTTCCCCGACAGCAGGCGAAGAACCTTTATTTTGCCCATCAAAAAGGAGATACGTCGCGCTGAGCAGGTGGCCGCGGGTGATCGTGTCACGATTGAGCTGGCGATCGCTACCTGATCACGTAGCATGGGCGCATGAGCGATCCTGTGATCATTACCCCCCTGAAAGACGGACCCAATGAGGTCTCCGGAGCAAGTGTCGTGAAGGACGACGCCGGCAATGTGGTGAAAGAGGCCGACACGATCTACCTCTGTCGCTGTGGGTTCAGCGCCAATAAACCGTTCTGCGACGGCTCGCACAAGCGTGAAGGCTGGACCAGCGACTAAAATTTCCCCCGGTTTGACTCCCGCTTCCCGGATGTGCTTAGGTAAACCTTAGTTAGGGAACCCTAACTAATACATCCGGGAAGGAACGTCATGTTTCGCTTCACCCAGCGGGGCGCTCTTGCCACCGCTACTGCGCTCGTTGCCACCGCCGCGCTAGCCGCCTGTTCGTCCGGCGATACCGCCGCCACCGATGTACCCGCCGACGGCGTGGTCGTCTATTCCGGGCGTAGCGAGGAGCTGGTTGCTCCTCTCTTTGCCCTCTTCACCGAAGAAACCGGGATTCCGGTCGAAGCACGCTACGGCGATACCGCTGAACTTGCCGCGCAGATGATTGAAGAAGGGGACGCCACTCCCGCGCAGGTGTATTTCGCCCAGGATGCCGGCGCTCTCGGTGCCGTGGCTGCTGAAGGACTCCTCGCCGACCTCCCTGAATCGATCACCTCACTGGTGCCCGCGAATTACAAGTCCGCCGACAACACGTGGGTGGGCGTGAGTGGACGGGCACGGGTCATTGCTTACGACCCACAACAGGTGAGCGCCGATCAGGTGCCGACATCGATCTTTGAACTCACCGATCCGACCTGGAAGGGCCAGGTTGCCATTGCGCCGACCAATGCAAGTTTCCAGTCCTTTGTCACCGCACTCCGCGTGACCGACGGCGACGACGCTGCCCGCGCGTGGTTGGAAGGGCTCGTTGCAAACGACGTCCAGAAGTATGAAAAGAATGGGCTGATCCTTGATGCTGTGGATGCCGGTCAGGTGCAGCTTGGTTTGATCAACCACTACTACTGGTACGAGAAGGCAGCAGAAGTGGGCGCAGAGGCCATGCGCGCACAAATTGCTTTCACGGCACCGCAGGATCCAGGTTCCCTGGTCAACGTCGCCGGTGCCGGAATTACCACCGGCGCAGCGTCGAGCAACAACGCCACCATGTTGGTGGAGTGGTTGCTCTCTCCCACAGCTCAGCAGTATTTTGTTGACAACACCTTTGAGTATCCGGTGGTAGAAAGCGTCGCTGCGGCAGACGGACTACCCGCACTCGAAACCCTCCGCGGTCCCGATCTAGAACTCGCGGAGCTAGCCGACCTTCCCGGCACATTGGTCATGCTGGAGGATGTCGGATTGTTGTGACCAGACGCAGTGGAATTCGACCACCGCGGCCGCTCATCGCGGCCGCGGTGGTTTCTGCATGCCTAGCGCTTATCCCATTGGCGTATTTAGTTGTCCGTGTTGTCTCCGCCGGACCGGACAAAATTTTCAATAGTCTGCTTCGCGCCCGCACCTGGGAAACCACGGCAACCAGCGTGATGTTGATGGTTGTTGTGGTGCTGGGCTGCCTGATCATTGCGATTCCAGCCGCTGCACTACTGACCCGCACCAACCTGCCTGGGCGACGTATCTGGCTCACCGTCTTGGCACTTCCCTTGGCCATTCCTTCGTATGTCGCGGCGTATGCCTGGCTGGCGCAGTTCCCCGCCATGTCCGGCTTCTGGGCAGCTGCGCTCATTCTTATTGCCGTGTCCTATCCATATGTGCTGCTCCCCGTGGCAGCAGCACTGCGCTCCACCGACCCCGCCATGGAGGAAGTGGCCCGTTCCCTGGGTCGTTCACCCTTTGCGGCCTTCCGATCGACAACACTCCCCCAAGCCTTTCCGGCAGCCGCGGCAGGTTCCTTGCTCGTGGGCCTGTACGTACTCTCCGATTTCGGTGCAGTGTCCCTTTTCCGAGTGGACGCCTTCACCCGAGTTATTTACGCGTCCTACCGCGCGAGTTTCGACCGAACCTCAGCAGCCGTACTTGCCAGCATTCTGGTGCTGCTCGCGCTAGCACTGGTTTTTGCAGAACGGAAAATTCGCGGCAGGTCTCTGCTTTACCGCGCCTCGACCGGTACTCAGCGCCAAACAGTGTTAACGGTACTGACTTCCCGTGGGCGAATCAGTGGATGGTTCTTTGTAACCGCAGTGATCGTGCTAGCGATTGCCATTCCTATCTATTCATTGCTCGCGCGGTTAGTTGAAGGCAGTCGGCGCCCGCTAGATGGGGTGGAGTTACTCAATGCAACACTCAGTTCCGCCGGCGCAGCAGCAACGGGGGCTGTTATCGCGGTAGCACTGGCACTTCCCATTGGTCTGCTCACCGCTCGCTACCGGAATAAGTGGAGTTCGGGAACTGAAAGTGCTGCCTTTGCCGGCCACGCTCTCCCCGGTGTGGTGATCGGCTTATCCCTCGTCTTTCTGACGATAAACGCGGTGCCATTTCTGTACCAGACGCTCTTCACATTGGCCTTTGCCTATGCCGTCTTGTTCTTACCCAAATCCATTGGCGCAACGAGAACTTCCATTGCCGCCGTCCCACCCATTCTGGAACAGACGGCACGAACCCTCGGCCGAAACTCCATCTCTGCGTGGATAAACACCACATTGCGCTTGTCGTGGCCCGGCATTGCCGCCGGCGGACTCCTTGTACTGCTGACCGCCATGAAAGAACTTCCCGCTACGTTGATGCTTCGCCCCACCGGCTTTGACACGCTGGCCACGGAGTTGTGGAGTCGCACGGAGATCGCTGCCTATGGTTCGGCGGCTCCTTATGCCCTCGCCCTCATTGCCCTCGCAGCTATCTCCGCTTTTGCTCTCTCACTCGCCATGTCCAAGGGACGCCCGGATCAGATGGAGGAGAATGCCTCCCCCGTGCGACTCGATACGGTGGGCTCGTGACAAACGTCC
>JAIOWY010000069.1:0-8480 GCA_021741845.1 Candidatus Nanopelagicales bacterium | reverse complement strand
TCCACCAAGAAAAATCGGCAACCTGGCCGATCAACGTGATGCTTAACGCCATGGCTGCTACGGGGAAGACAAATCCCCACCACCCCATGTGAAAGGGAATCCCTCCGGATGCGCGTACTCGCCGCAGATCAACATAGGCAAAGAGCGCCCACCACAGGCCAAACCCAACACCCATGGCTGCGAGAGCAATAGAGATCCAGAGCACTTCCGCTGAGACCAACCCCGCTTGCTCGGCCGCCTGGGCGAGTCGGATCACGGCGATTCCAAACACACCCGCCGGAGCAAGGGGAATCCACATGGACGGTGACATGGGATTAGGCAATGGAGTTTGGGTCGCCAGCCGCAAGACGAACAGCGAAAAGACTCCAAGGAACAACAGCGTGCCAATTCCGAGAAAGGCAAACCCGACCACAAGAAGTGATCGGGATGTATCTGGCCAGTGATGCATGATCGGTGCCAGGGCTACGGGGACAAGCAGTGGCATAACAACCGGGATCATCCAGCCACCGTGGATTCTCCCTAAGGGCACCTCAACGGTGGAAATGCTCGTGGCCCACAGGGCGGAGTATCCGAGGGCAATGACTGTTCCGAGCACCGTCAAGGCCACCGCGACCCACAGCGCTATGTCAGCCGGCACTGTTGCCGGTCCAATGGATCCCCAGGCCACAGCGAGTACCAGGAGTCCGGCGGGCACGGTCGCCAACATGGCACCGTGTCCCGGATCAGCGATTTCCTCACGGAGTTGATCTCGCTGGGAGAGCCGGCGGAAGTATCGGGGCCATAACACCACAGCAAGCGCGGTGGCGAGCCAGAGGAAACCAATGGCCAACCAGCCCAGGAGCGGATAGTCGAGCACCTGGTCCTGCAGGTTGAACAGAATACCGATCGCGCCGGTGCCCATGACTGCTCCGAACCACGCGGGCTGTTGATGCAGGGACGGCATACCGGACATGGTGATCTCCTCCACTCGTGCGCACCCGCGGCAAACGGATACCCTATGGGGTATCTTAGCGCCTATGTTCCTCACGCTCCACTACCAGATCTGGCGCACGGCACTGTCCCAGTGGACAGCCCGGCGGTGGTGGTCCGCACTGGGCTTTGGAGTTGGCGTGGCGGTGATCATTGCCCTACCTACCGCGGTGATTCCTAATCCAATTTTCGGCCGGGCGATTGAGGTCACCTGGTGGTCCTACCCAACCGTGATCCTGACCGGGATTCTGGGCGGACTACTCATGGCGTCCTATGTTCGCGAACCGAGTGACTCGTCCTCCGCGTCAGATGGTCAAGAGCAAGTCAGTCAGGACGATCTCGGCGAAGAACTCAAGGACCCCGCACTGCGGTGGGGAACAATTGGCGGGTTCGCTTCCTTCTTTGCCGTGGGTTGTCCCGTCTGCAATAAATTGATTTTATTAGCCTTAGGAGCATCCGGCGCAGTTAATTGGTTTGCACCTATTCAACCTATCCTCGCCCTGACTTCCATTCTGTTCATGGTGTGGGCGCTGGATATGCGTCTGAAGAATCAGGATTCGTGCGCACTCACCACCGTCTAGACTCCAATTCATGAGTAGTGAGCGCGGGTACCACCATGGGGACTTGCGCGAGGCGCTCATCGAACAAGCAATTGCCAGCGTCAATGCTGTCGGGGCTGACCACCTCTCCCTGCGTGCCGTCGCGGCCGCCGTCGGCGTGAGCCCGAGTGCCGCCTATCACCATTTTTCAGACAAAGAAGAACTTCTCGCCGCCGTCAAGGACCGAGGCTTTGAACAATTGGATTGCCGCTTACTGGAAAACATTGGCACACTGGACGAGTCGAATCTCGATCCACAGCATCTGAAATCCCTGATGCAAGCCGGTGCCTTGGCTTACATCGATTTTGCCATTGATAACCCTTATTGGTTTTCGATCATGTTCAGCGGAACACAACAGGTCCCCCGACCTCCATACATGGAAACATCCATGGAACACCTGAAAGATATTTTCGCCTCGCGCAATGGCATCACGTTTGAGGACCGGGCACTGACGGAAGACGTTCTGATCGCGTCAGTTCACGGTATAGCCGCGCTGGTCGTAGAAGGCCGAATGGACCGCGACCGCGTGCCCGCTGCATTAGAAATTTTGAGCACTTTGATGCTCGGACCTGGTTCTGTGAACACGAAGGATCTCTCATGACAAAACGAATTCTGGCCAGTAGTGGAGGATTTCTCGCCCGGAAAGCAACGGGTGGCTACCGCCCTGGCGGAATCATGCTCAAGGCACTCGAGCTCACCGGCAAAGACCGACCCCGTGTTACGTTCATCATGACCGCGTCAGGTGACGACCCGTCGTATCTCGCCACCATGTACTCCGCCATGTCCCACCTGTCCTGCGATGTTGATCACCTCTCCCTCTTCACCATGCCGAATCACAATCCCGCCGAGATCATTGGCCGAAGTGATCTGATTTGGGTAGGTGGCGGCAGCGTGGTGAACCTGCTGGCCGTGTGGCGGGCTCACCAGCTGGATCAACTACTGCACGATGCCTGGGACCAGGGCACCGTGCTCGCAGGTGTCAGTGCCGGTTCCATTTGTTGGCATGAAGGTGGACCGACTGATTCATTTGGCAAGGAATTGAAACCCGTATTGAACGGGTTAGCACTACTCCCCTACGGCAATGGTGTGCATTACGACTCGGAGCCAGGCCGACGCCCGCTGGTTCACGAATTGGTCAAGGAGGAATTACTACCGGTGACCTACGCGACGGACGACCATGTTGGCATTGTGTACCGCAATCGTGAACCGGTCGAAGTGGTATCTGATTCCCTGGACGACTCACTCGACGGACCCGCTGCTTACCGGATCGAAAAAATTGGTGAACGCATTGAAGAAACGCGTCTGGCGATAGGCCCTATTTCCTAGGCCCTATTTCCCAGGGCCTACCCAAATGCTCCGATAATCGCGCCCATGACTACCAGGGCGGCAATATCTCCGCCCACCTCAATGGCCCAGACCTTCAATCCTTGGCCGGCAAATAATCGGTGACCCAGTGATGGTGCCGCAGCAAACCCGATCCCCATCAGCGCGCCCACGAGTGCCCCAACCCCCAGGTTGATGTCCACTCCAGCAAGACCTATCCAACCAATAACGAGGGCCAGAAAAACCGCTTGAACGGCGGAGCCGAGGACAACGAGGCCAAAAGCTACCTTCATGTTCTGACCGGCGCCAGGATCCCCTTCCTTGCCGAGTGCAGCCCACCACTTAGTGAAAAAGAGCGGGGGGCTGAACCACACAAAACCAACGACAAAGGAACTAATAGTTGCCAACACAATGGCGAGGACGTTGATGGATGGCCAGATCATGCGCGGGACTGTACTCCGCAGAGAAATTCGAGGAGACACAATGCAATGAGTCGTGTGCTTCGTGCATCGGAACTGTCCGCCTCCGCATCCACCTCCGTGAAGTCAATGGATCGCACCCGGGGATCGCACCCCAGGAGATAAACAAACTGGCGAAGTTCGTCTGCCGATATCCCCCCGGGTGCCGCTGCCGGGCAACCTGGCACAACGGCACGATCGCAGACATCCATGTCTATATCAACATGAATGGGGCCACCTCCAGACCCCGCCACCTCCAGTGCTGTGGACACCGCGGACGTTATAGATGTGGTGCGTAGATCGGATCGTGGGACAACGGTGATGCCGAAATCCCTCGCCCGCCGGGCATAGAAAGGAGAGTTGGAGAAATCGGCGATACCGATTTGCACCACGTGACTACCGGGGAGTCCCGCGTCAATCAGCCGCCGGACAGGAGATCCATTACTTACCCCGTCACGCAGATCGTGGTGCGCATCCAGAGTAATCAATCCGGCATTCGGGAGATCAGATTCGTAGAGCGCCGCCATCACCGAGTACGTGATTGAGTTGTCTCCACCAATGGCGATCACAATGCGATCAGTGAGGCCACCAAGTGCGTGGGCGACTCGGGCTTCACCCTCCACATGATCCGGCTGCTCAATGTCACCGAGATCGTGGACACTCGCCGGAGCTAACTCCCTGCCATGACTTGTGCAATAGGTCGAATACTTCTCCAGCGCTAATCGGACGGCGGCTGGAGTTCGGTGAGCGGACGTTGGGCTTATTGACGTCTCATGTGCGGGAACACCTACAAAGACGCACTCCACGTCGGAGCGTTCTGTCAAGAGTGATGTGGCCCGTGGCCACTCTGGATCTCCGTGCACTGTCATGGATGATGGCCGCCAATTCTGTCCGTCAACTTCTGAGCGGAGTCTTGCACAATCTCCACTAAATATTCGCAACCCGGTAAATCCACGGTGTCCTGGCGAAAGGTCACGCTCATTGATGCGGTGGGTTGCCCGAGATGGTCAAAGACCGCGGCCGCTACCGACGAGTAACCCGGGGTTATAAATCCATCCTCACGCGCGAAGCCACGTTCGCGCTCAGCTCGCAGAAGCGTGCGCAACTCCGAGAGCGTTTGCGGGCCAGCACCGGTTCTATCCGCGAATGCACGGGCATCAGGAAATAGCGCGCGCACCTGTGCCACGGAAAGGTGCGCCAGCATGGCTCGCCCCGATGCAGTGAGGTGTGCGGGCAACCGAACTCCCACGTCTGTCACCAGGGCGATCTGGCGACTGGTCGACTCTTTGAGAATGTAAAGCGTGTCATTGCCCCGCAAAATTCCCACGTGCCCGACAACCGGGCCAACAACCGGGCTAACCACCGACCGAATCTTTGTCGTCGCGACCATAGCCTGCTTGAGAATTGGGCGGGCGCGCTGTTCGGTGGATTCGTGGCGTATATAGGCAGCGCCGGCTTCAAATGCGCTGGCGCCCAACCCCCAGGTGGCGTTCCCGGCGGGTGCGACAAATCCACGCGACTGCATGGTCGCCAACAGGTGATACAAGCTCGATTTCGGAATAGCGCATTCGCGGGAGATCGTTGCCGCGGATATTGGCCCGGCCGCACGAGCCAAGGTCAGCAGTACATCTAACGTCTTTTCTGCCGCGGGAACCGTGCTCACCAAAAAAGTCTCGCATACGAGACTCAATCTTGGGTAACCGCGGTGCGCGGTACCCCTGCCGCACTGAACAATCAGGCCATGAGCTCTGAATTGATTACCCCCACCTTCGATCCAACACGTACCATCCATGCGCCGCGGGGAACCTCACTCACCGCGCAGGGCTGGCCCCAGGAAGCAGCCTTGCGCATGCTGCAGAACAACCTTGATCCAGCAGTGGCTGAATATCCGGAGAAACTTGTTGTCTACGGAGGCACCGGCAAAGCGGCCCGCGATTGGCGCAGTTTCGATGCCATGGTGAGGACCCTCACCACACTCAAAGCAGATGAAACAATGTTGGTGCAGTCAGGACGTCCGGTTGGTGTCATGCAAACTCATGAGTGGGCGCCGCGGGTGCTGATTGCTAATTCCAATCTCGTGGGTGACTGGGCCACGTGGCCCGAATTCCGCCGCTTGGAGCAACTCGGATTAACCATGTACGGCCAAATGACCGCCGGGTCGTGGATTTACATTGGTACCCAGGGCATTCTGCAGGGCACCTATGAGACATTCGCCGCGGTAGCGGATAAACGATTCGGCGGAACACTCGCCGGAACATTGACCGTCACGGCAGGCTGCGGAGGCATGGGAGGTGCCCAACCACTCGCGGTCACCATGTGCGGTGGAGCCTGTTTGCTCATTGACATTGATCCCAGCCGGTTACACCGCCGCGTTGCTGACCGGTATCTTGACGTTGTCGCACCGGATATCGACACCGCATTGGACTTGGTACTCGATGCTAAGAAGAATCGCAAGGCTCTGTCTGTCGGATTAGAAGGCAATGCCGCCGCAGTGCTCCCCGAGTTACTACGCCGAGGCGTACCCGTTGACATTGTCACCGACCAAACGTCCGCTCATGACCCATTGAGCTACATTCCTGACGGCATTGATCTATCCGATTCCCACGACTACGCGGACAAGAAACCCGAGGAATTCACCGAGCGCGCCCAGGAGTCAATGGCTAAGCACGTTGAAGCCATGGTGGGGTTCATGGACGAAGGAGCAGAAGTATTCGATTACGGGAACTCCATTCGTGACGAGGCCCGAAAGGGCGGGTACTCCCGCGCATTTGCTTTCCCCGGTTTTATCCCCGCTTATATTCGCCCCCTCTTTTGCGAGGGGAAAGGTCCATTCCGCTGGGTCGCCCTCTCCGGCGAAGAAAAAGACATTTACCGCACCGATCAGGCCATATTGGATCTCTTCCCTGACAACGAACACCTCCACCGCTGGATCACCATGGCGCAGGATCGTGTTGCATTCCAAGGATTACCCGCCCGCATTTGCTGGCTTGGGTACGGCGAACGCGATAAGGCCGGGGAAAAGTTCAATGACCTCGTGGCCCAGGGTGAGGTTGCCGCTCCGATCGTGATTGGCCGAGATCATTTGGACTGTGGTTCGGTGGCCTCCCCGTACCGGGAAACGGAATCCATGTTGGATGGCTCCGACGCTATTGCCGATTGGCCACTCCTTAATGCCATGGTCAATATTGCCTCGGGAGCGTCGTGGGTATCGATCCATCATGGTGGTGGAGTCGGAATTGGCCGCTCCATACATGCTGGACAGGTCACGGTGGCAGATGGCACAGCGCTCGCCGGCGAAAAGATTCGTCGCGTGCTAACTAATGATCCCGGTATGGGAGTCATTCGCCACGTGGATGCCGGCTACGACATTGCCTGCACCGTGGCCGAGGAGAAAAATGTCCGAATCCCCATGACAGAGCTGCCCGCGGCAGGGTTAAACGAGTGAGCACCCTTGTCCACAACTGTGCTGAGTTGGTGACGGAAGCACCGGGCTTTCCACCGCGAGCGCAGGAGCATGCCTTCACTTATGCGAATGGAGTTATTACCTGGGTTGGCGAGGCCTCGCAAGCGCCGCCCACAGATCAGGTTATCGATGCTCAGGGCGGTGCCGTACTTCCCGGATTTGTCGACTCCCATGCGCATCTCATTTTTGCCGGAGACCGCGCAGGTGATTTCGCCGCCCGCATGGCCGGTGAGTCCTACTCTGCTGGTGGCATTGCCTCAACTGTTGCCGCCACTCGCGCGGCAACAGACCAACAACTTCGGGCAGGGGCCGAGCGCCTTATCCAGTCCATGATTGCTCAGGGGATCACGACATTTGAGATTAAGTCAGGGTACGGTCTCACGGTCACAGATGAGGTTCGAGCACTGCGTATTGCCCAGGAGTTCACCCCCGAAACAACATTTCTCGGTGCACACGTTGTTCCCTCGGAATACCGGGAAAACCCTGATGCCTATGTGGATCTTGTCTGCGGTGAGATGCTGACTGCGTGTGCACCCTTTGCGCGATGGATTGACGTCTTCTGTGACAAAGGAGCCTTTACCACTGAGCAAACACGCAGAATCCTCGAAGCCGGTCTCGCGGCCGGACTTCGAGTCCGTCTGCATGCGAATCAACTCGAGTCACTGGGTGGCATTGATGTCGCCGTTGACTGTGGCGCTGTCAGTGTCGACCACCTCACACATGTATCCGATCAGGAAATCGCCCTCCTCGCTGATAATCGGATTGTCGCGACCCTGCTACCCGGCGTGGAGTTCTCCACCCGATCGCCGTATCCAGATGCGCGCCGATTCCTATCCGCCGGAGTCACCATTGCACTAGCAACAGACTGCAACCCTGGCTCATCTTTCATCACCTCTATGCCGTTTGTTATTGCCTTAGCGGTCCGCGAGATGCATATGACCGTGGATCAGGCCGTGTGGTCAGCGACAGCCGGTGGGGCGGCCGCTTTAGCTCGCCACGACGTGGGTCAGATCGCCGTTGGCATGAGTGCGGACTTTCTTATTCTGAACAGGCCATCTATTGACTATCTGGCGTACAACCCTGGCACCTCACCGGTGGCCGAGGTGTATCGCCGTGGTGAGCTGATTTTCTCCTCCACACAACCCAACCCCGAACCCAACCTCAACCCCACCACATAAGGTCAGCACATGTCGCGAGCAACGATCACGTTAACCACCAGCGCCCCCACTTTTAACGAGGTGATTGCTGTTGCGCGGCACAATGCCATTGTTGATATCTCCCCCGAAGCATTAGCGGCCATGGCACTCACTCGACAGCACGTTGAGGCACTGGCTGCCTCACCGGATCCTGTCTACGGGGTTTCGACTGGTTTCGGAGCTCTGGCCAATCGACACATCCCCCTGAACATGCGCACTCAGCTTCAGAAATCGCTGATCCGTTCCCATGCCGCAGGAATTGGCGCGGAGGTTGAGCGCGAAGTAATTCGCGCCACCATGTTCCTTCGATTAAAAACCCTCACCTCCGGGAGAACAGGCGTTCGACCAGAAGTTGCCCTGACCTACGCCGCGATTCTGAATGCGGGAATAACGCCGATCGTTCACGAATTTGGTTCGCTGGGGTGTAGCGGAGACCTAGCGCCTCTCGCCCATTGCGCACTCGTCGCTATGG
>JAIOWY010000068.1:0-8522 GCA_021741845.1 Candidatus Nanopelagicales bacterium | reverse complement strand
CGGCAATCATGGGAACCGACCCAATGACTGTTCGATGTGCGCGAATATCAGTGACCGCCGTGCCCGCAATGGTGGAACGCAGGATCGAATCAGTACGAGCAGTTGCCTGATCAAGGTCAGCGCCGACCAATGCCCCCACGCGAGCACCCTCCAGCGCCGCACTCGTCATGACAGTCCTGACATGTAATGCCAGGATCAATTGAAGAACCGCCAGTCCAACCAGCATGAGCAGCGGTGCCACGAGAGCGAATTCGACCGTGGCGTTGCCGTGATCAGTTGACACCCAGTGTCGTGCCCGAATCCTGCTACGCGGAGACACTCGAAATTGCTCGATCCAGGATTCCCGTGAGTTGGTCGTCCGCGATCAACCAGATTGCGGTGACTAATCCAGCAGTCATGACAGCGACCAATACCCACCCGGGAACATCTCCGCGATCGGACGCCAAGCGAGCAAATAACCTGTGGAGCATTAATTCGATTTTCATTTCTTTCCTTTCGGTTGTTAGTGACAGACAATTAAGGGACAAGACTTTGTAGCCCGCGCATGGCGGGGAAAAGTGCAATGACAATCACAGTGGGGAGCACAAAGAACACCACGGGAACCAACATGGCCACGTCTTTCTTGCCCGCCAACTCAATGAGGTGCTGACGTTGCTCACTACGAGCATCTGCTGCCTGGGCTCTAAGCACCTCGCCGAGGGGAGTGCCGCGTTCCATGGCGATCACCAACCCGTCGGTGAATCGCTCTACATTGCGCGAACCGGTGCGCTCGGCCAACGACCGCAGTGCGGAAGCCAAGGTGTCACCGGATGTAATCCCACGGACACACTGGTGAAGTTCAGCGGACAACACTCCCCGACTCATGCGGGCAACCCGCTGCAGGGCGGCCACCGGAGTCTCGCCGGCCGTGACTGAAAAGGCGAGTAACTCCGCGACGTCAGGGAATTGTTGGTCGATTGCCGCCGTGCGTCGCTTCGCTAACGCACTGATGTGTCGCTCGTGGGAGAGATAGGCGATCACCGCTCCTAAGGACACGGTCAGCACCAGCACCAGCGGCGCTGAACCGCGAAGCACACTCCAAACACCCCACACGGCTCCGGCAATGAGACCCAGCGCGAGCCAGGTCAACTGCTCCATTCGGTGCCGAGCAAGATCCGCGGCCACGTCCCCTGATGTGCGCCCCGCTTTGTGTAACTTGTCCAGGGTTGTGCGCGCCGTTGCCGCGGGCAGGATTCGAGCCAGGTTGAGACCGTGACTGCCCAGAGGCGCCTGGATGGCCGCCCCCGAGTTTGACCGACGGATGGGACTCCCTACCTCTCCCACCCTGGGCGCAATGCGACGGGAAATACTCACCGGCGCCGTGGCACGGTAGCGCGAGAAAATCATGAGAATGCCCACGGCAATTCCCAGACCAATGAGTGCTCCGCTCATGTGTGTGCCCCGCTCATGCCGCCAGCCCCACAACGCGTTGTTCCGTTGGCAGCCGGCCTATTCGAAGCATGATTCGATACGCGATGACAGACACGACGGCTGCGCCAAGTAGAACGAGTGCACCGAGGGTGGAGTTGAAGGCAGCGGCAGCTTCCGGTCGGGTACTCAATAACGCCAGCGTGATCCACGGTGCAGCAATCGACATGCGAGCTGCGCTAACGGTCCAACTTTGCCGAGCCTCAATGTCTCCTCGTGTCACCGCGTCTTGACGCAGCAGGGCACTGAGGGTTCGCAACACATGACCCAGGTCGGTACCACCAACCTCCTGAGCAATGCGTAAGGCGGCGATCACTCGATCCGCCACGGGATCGGCGAGCTGGGTGTGCAGAGCGTCAAGTGCTTGACTGAAAGAACCCGTTGAGCGATAGGCCTTGGTGAAAACAGCAAAGGACGAACGCAGTTCAAGCGGGCCACGCTGGGAAAGATCAACGAGTGCCTCGGGAAGTGACATGCCCGCACGAACGGCGGATGCCAATGTGTCCACCGCATCAGGCCAACTCGTTCGCAGCGCCTTGCCCCGCGTGCTCCCCTTTCGTTTCATGATCACAGAGGGAATAGCGGCACCGGCAACGCCTGCCATTACCGAGACCATGGGGATAGCGGTCACCAGTAACGTGATGGAACCCGCAAAAAGTCCCGCAATCAAGGTGGCGGTGTAAAAACCTTGAACGGTCACATTAGGTACCGCCGCTGCCTGGACTAGTCGGGTGACGCGTGACTCACGCTTAATACGTTGCCGAGGCGTGGAGGTCAGAGCCACCACAATGAGCAGCAGACCTGCACCGACACCTAACCCAATCAACGCACCCATCAGGACACCTCCCGCAGGGGATGCGCACCGGAGTCCAATAACTGGACGAGATCACAACCCGCCTGCACAAAACGCTGTGGGTGCGGCGGGTAACCGGTTTGCCGCTGCAGCCCTTGGCCATCGTCCTTAAAAATGCTGCTCATTTCCACCACACCGTTTTCCACGCGACCGGTGAGACCCGAGATCTCGGTGATCCGACGCATGCCATCTGATCGTGTTGCCGTGTGAACAACGAGGTCCACCGCGCCAGCAACAGTCGGGACAACAAACTCCCCTGGAATGTTCTGCCCCGCCAGCAGGGGCAATGTGCAGAGTTTGGTCACAGCCTCGCGCGCACTATTAGCATGCAGTGTCGACAAGGACGGCATGCCGGAGTTCATGGCGATCAGCAGATCTAATGACTCGCCTTGGCGAACCTCACCGACCACTAATCGAGTTGGTCGCATGCGTAGTGCTTCCCGCACTAATCGACGCAATGGAACCTCGCCGGTGCCCTCCAAACTCGGGTCGCGCGTTTGCATGGCGATCCAGTCCGGGTGATTAATCCGGATTTCAAAGACTTCCTCACAGCTAATGATCCGCTCCTGTGGACCAATACACCCGAGTAATGCGTTGAGCAGGGTCGTTTTACCTGCCTGCGTCCCGCCGGCCACCACAATGTTGAGTCCACTCACAACGGATGCTTGGAGAAACTCTGCCGCCTGGTGGGTCACCGTGCCACGAGCAACCAGATCAAAGATTGAGCTCGGGCGCACAACGAAACGACGAATATTGATTGACCAATGCTGCTGGGTAATGTCGGGTATAACAACGTGGAGTCGGCTTCCGTCCCGTAAGACCGCGTCAACAAAGGGTTGGGAGAGATCCAGCCGCCGACCTGATGTGCGCAACATACGCTCAACAAGGTCACGGACAGCGCTGTCGGTGAGGACAATATTTGTTAACTGACTCTTCCCATTCTTGGCGATGAACACCCGGGAGGGCTCATTGATCCAGATCTCCTCGACCTCCGGATCATCGAAAAAGACTTGCAGGGGACCAAAACCGGCAATCTGGTGATGCACTTCGCGGATTGTTCCCTGCGGATTGGTCAGTTCTCCCGCCGCGAACATGTCGGTGACGCATTGTTCAATGAGTCGAAGCACGCGCTCCGGTTCAACACTGGGATCAATATCTTGCCGATTAATGAGTTCGCGGACACGCGTCTCCACCGCAACAACCTCAGAGAAAACTCCAGAGTTGACACTCATGACCCGCACCCCTGTTCAGAAACTAGGTCTTTGACAGAACGTCTTATTACAGAACGTCTTGTTACAGACTCATTTGTTTCTGTGACGATACGTGCGGAACGACCCCACCACTAGATGCTGATCTGGACCTGTGGATAACTAGCGCAGGAAGCGATCCCAGGCGGCTTTGACGAATTCGGGGTGCTCAACCTGTGCGAGATGACCCGTGTCGGGAAGAACAACAACGTGGGCATCGGGAAATTTCTTGGTGAGTCGATGCGCTGCCTTCGATGTCACCAGGACATCTTTGCGTCCGTAAATACCTAGGGTTGGCGCGGTCACTCGCTCGGCCAGTTTCCACGGCCGATTCGGACCGGTGAGATCCGCATTTGTCTTGAGCAGGCCACGCAAGGATCGCAGGAACGCATCGGTGTTGTAGGTGAAATGATCGCGCTCACGTACTTCAGCAACTGCTTCGTCAAAGCGCAAGGACGGGTAGTCCGCTGGATTGGCTGTGCATCCATCAATCGTTGCCTGCACACGAGACTCGGCAGACGTTTCCAGGTATTTAGGAACCAAACGCTCCCCAACCCCAGGGAGTGCAATGGCCGGCAAGTGCACATTGCCCTTCGTGGCGTAGAGACTGGGCAAGGCCGGCGAAATAAGTGTCAGCGTGCGAATTAATTCCGGCTTGCGGGCAGCAAGTTGTAAAGCCACCGCACCGCCGAGTGAATTACCAAACAGATCAACCGGACCCAAATCTCTGGCCACAATGAATGCGGCAACGGCACGCGCCAACCCGGACGGCGTGTAGTCCCCGTCCCGAGGCGGAGGGGACATGCCGAAACCAGGCAGGTCAACCGCGTACCCGGTGAGATCCGCCGACAACACATGCATCAGGTCGGTCCAGTTCAACGAGGATCCGCCCAGACCGTGGAGGAATACGGCATTTCTCGTCACGCTTCGGTCGCGGGTCCTGTCCGTCTCGGTCTCCGTGGTTCGGTAAGCAATAGTTCGCTGAGGGAGGAACTCAATCCGCCGTTCATACGCGGCAACGGGCTCGTGTCGAGGGAGTACCGGGGAAATCACCGTCTCACTGTACGCCTGGTTGCCGGACCCACGCGTTTCGGGAATGGACCGCGAGCACACGAAGTAGACTGATCTAATGACTCTGCCGGCAACGCACCCCCCTGCGGACGCGCACGCCAAGGTCATTCGACTTCCCAAGGCGCAGCGGCGCGAGCAGCTCATGGATACCGCCCGAGCAGTATTTGTTGAGCAGGGTTATCACACAGCAGGCATGGACGAGATCGCTGAGCGGGCCGGAGTCTCCAAGCCCCTCCTCTACCAACACTTCCCGAGCAAGCTGGACTTATATTTGGCGATCCTGGATGAGGGTATTGATCATCTCCTGGCCACATCTGATTCGTCGCTGGGCAACATCACCGACAATAAGCAACGCGTGAACGCCACTATTCGCTCCTATTTGGAATTCGTGGACGACCCCGCGGACGCCTATCGACTTGTCTTCGAATCCGATCTCACGAACGAGCCGGAAGTGCATGAGCGCATGGCTCGCCTGGACCGGGAAGTGATTCGCCGCATTGCCGCGGTGATTAAAGAGGACACCGGCCTCAGTGAAAGCCAAGCAGAGTTGCTCGGTGCTGGTTTGCACGGACTCGCTCAAGTTGCGTCAACTTCATGGTTGCGTAATCCTGAGGTATCGCGTGATGAAGCAGCCGAGCTGCTCTCGTCTTTAGCGTGGCGCGGGATCAGCGGGTTCCCCCTATCCCACCCACCAGCGGAATAACGACCACGAGAGAGAACGGAACTAAGGAGAAACATGGACATTGTGATTGGCATTCAGCACACCGCACGCGATATTTCCCTCGAATCAGATGAAACACCCGAGGCCGTCACCGCCAAAGTTAATGAGGCGTTGAAATCCGGCACGATTCTCACCCTCACCGATTCCAAGGGTCGAACCGTGATGGTTCCCGCGGAAAAAATCGCCTATGTTGACCTGGGTCCAGCCTCAGGTCGCCGCGTGGGCTTTGGTGCACTCGGTTAAAACACGCGAGGACTTACGCCGCCAACCCGAGGTCGGCCATGCGGCGGGAATGGCTGTCGGTCAGTCGCGCCAACATGCGACCGATCTCCGCTAAGTCGGCACCGGGTCGGTCAACCCCACCAATGATTAATGCACTGAGTGCATCTCGCTCCGCAGCCACTCGCTGCGCCTGGGAGAGTGCCTCGCCCACCAGCCGCCGGCCCCAGAGTGCTAACCGGCCGGCCACCTTGGGATCGTCAATAATCGCGGCACGGATACTTTCCACAATGTAGGTCGAGGCAGCCAGGTCGTCACATACCTCGACAACGAGCTCCCGTGTTCGCGGATCAACATATGAGGAAATCTCTCGATAAAAATCGAGCCCAATTCCATCACCGACATACGCTTTCATGAGACCTTCCAGCCAGTCGGTCGGTTTGGTTTTGGTGTGGAATTCGTCGAGGGTGGTGCGGAACGGCTCCATGGCCGCCTCGGGGTCGGCACCAAGCTCGATCAAACGCTGCCGCAGAGCCATGAAGTGCTTGAACTCGGTGGTGGCCAGCTCGCCCATGGCCGCTTTGTCGGCAAAGGACGGGGCGAGTGCAGAGTCGGTAGCCATGCGCTCAAAGGCGGTCACCTCAGAAACAGCCAAAACCGCCAGAAGATCAATCACCGCATCGCGGTAGTCCTCGCTGGCGAGGATGTCAGGGTCAGGACTGGTGCTGGTCATGGTGCCCTAAGGCTACCGGGGTACCATGAAATCAATGAGCCATTAGCTCAGGTTCCCTGAAGCGGGGTCTCCACCCGCCTCATTAACACTGGAGTACCCCCTGTCAACACCATTAGAAAACCTAGAAACACCCACGGATACACCTGTCGCCACACCCACCGAACCAAAAACGTTCACCGAACTGGGCGCTGACCCTCGCATTGTGTCCTCCTTGGCCGCCCACGGCATTGTGACCGCCTTCCCCATTCAGGAAATGTGCCTGTCCATGGCGCTCTCCGGCCGCGACATTATTGGTCAGGCGAAAACCGGTACCGGTAAAACTCTCGGGTTCGGTGTCCCCTTGCTCCAACGGTTAAACATGCCCGGTGGCGCGCTGCCGCAAGCCCTGGTTATTTGCCCTACCCGCGAGTTGGCCTCGCAGGTCGCTTCTGACCTTGAGATCGCCGGAAAGGACCTTGGCGTTCGAGTTCTCGCCGTGTACGGCGGCCGCGCCATTGAGCCGCAAATCGATGCCCTGAAAAAAGGTGTTGATGTAATTGTTGGAACACCCGGTCGGATCATGGACCTGGCCGGTCGACGTGATTTAGATTTGGGATCAGTCCGCGTCCTTGTCATGGATGAAGCGGACGAAATGCTCGACATGGGTTTCCTCCCTGACGTCGAGCGGATTGTGGCTTTGCTGCCCACCCAGCGGCAGACCATGTTGTTCTCTGCCACCATGCCTGGTCAGATTGTGAACCTGGCACGTCGGTACATGACCCAACCCACACATATCCGTGCTTCTGATCCCAATGATCAAAACGCCACCGTCGATTCCATTGAACAGCATGTCTGGCGTGCGCACCCCATGGACAAACTGGAGTTGGTCGCCCGCATTATGCAGGCGGATAACCGCGGTCTCGCCATGATCTTCACACGGACAAAACGCAAAGCGCAAAAGATTTACGATGACCTCACCGAGCGCGGCTTTGCAGTGGGCACTGTGCATGGCGATCTCGGACAAGGTGCACGCGAACAAGCATTGCGCGCATTTCGTTCCGGCAAAATCGACATCCTGGTGGCAACCGACGTTGCTGCTCGTGGAATCGATGTTGATGGAGTCACCCACGTCATTAACTTCGAATGCCCCGAAGACGAAAAGGCCTACCTACACCGCGTTGGGCGCACAGGTCGCGCTGGTAATTCGGGTGTAGCCGTAACTCTCGTTGATTGGGAAGATGTTGCCCGGTGGCAAATGATTGACCGCGCACTCCAACTACCATTCAAAGATCCGATCGAGACGTACTCAACAAGTGAGCATGTATACACCGGTCTCGGCATTCCCCAAGATGCGTCTGGTCGACTCGCCCGCAAGGATCAAAAGCGTGCCGGGTTGGATGCGGAACACCTGGAGGATCTTGGCGGCCGGCAGCCAGCACCCCGGACCTCGGATAACCCGCGTTCAGGAAATGATCGTCGCCCGCGCGGTGCCAAGGCAGCGTCCACTCCCCGCGCAAAATCCTCCTCCCGTGAATCCTCCTCCCGTGAATCCTCCTCTCGTGAATCCGAGAACGCAGCACGCCCGCCGAAAGGAAAGTCTCGGCCGCGCAAGCGCACCAAAGCCGTGAAGACCGAGCAATAACGGCACCGCGTCCGGTACAACAGTCCTGTGAACCACATGGTGCTGAGTTTGGATCTGCCGCGCTCGCCGGAGTGCGCTCGCGAGGCTCGTTCAGCGATCATTGCCGCACTTGCGCAGGATCCGCACTGCGATTCGCTGGAAGTGATTGCTTCTGAGTTGGTGACCAATGCCTACGTGCACGGTCAGGGTGACATTCACCTCGAACTCCTGCGCACAGCGACGGGCTACCGCATGGAGGTCAGCAATGACACCGAGGCCGAGTCCATAGACCTCACCCCCGTCAGCGGGTCAATTGACTCCGAACGCGGGAGAGGCCTGGGACTTGTTCAGGCCTTCAGTAGTGAGATGGGTGCCACGATCAAAGATGCACGTCTCACCGTGTGGGCGCTCATTCCGTAGTTGCGATCGAGGCTTCTAGTTCACCCCACGTGTTGCGCCGAGATATACGTTGCCCACAACAACAGTGCGGAAAACAGCGCAACTCCCGAGGTGAACCAACCCAACCGCGCCACACTGACATTGGGTAGTTCCTCACGGAACACGGTCATGAGGACGGCGCCACCGAGAAATGCGGTAGGAATGGCAACAAA